>NZ_DASRTS010000011.1:0-52160 GCF_035655815.1 Lysobacter sp. | reverse complement strand
GCATCCGCAGCCGACACCGAGCGCGCACCGCGCAAGCGTCGCCGCCGTCGTGGCGGTCGCCGTATCGAGGGCGCCGAGGGGGCGACCGCACCGGCAGCCGCCGCGCCGCAGAAGCCGCGGCAGCCGACGCAGGTACACGCGCAGAAGTCGGGCGCCAAGCCGGACGGCGACAAGCTCGGCCTGCTGCATCGCATCGGCCGTGGCCTGAAGTCGTTGATCTCGCGTTCGCCGCGCAGCCAGCATTGATCGACCGGCACCGGGTCGATCCGGTCCGCCGGTCGTATCCGGGCCGTGCGGATCCCGTCGCGGTCTGTGCGCGCGGTCCGTTTCGCGCTAGCCATCCACGCCCGTGCCGCCGATACTTGTCGGCACGCGTGTGAGCACCGGTGAGCGATGAGCGTCCTGCGCTTCGACAACGTCAGCAAGCGATACGACGGCCGCGATGCGCTGGCCGAAGTGAGCTTCGAGGTCGCGCAGGGCGAAATGCTGTTCGTGACCGGCCATTCCGGCGCCGGCAAGAGCACGCTGCTGCGGCTGATCCATCTTTCCGAACGCCCGACCCGGGGCGCGGTGGTCTTCGGCGACCGCAACCTGCTCAAGGTCCGCGGGCGCCGCATCGCATTGCATCGGCGCGACGTCGGCATCGTCTTCCAGGACCACCGCCTGCTGGCCGACCGCAGTGTCGCCGACAACGTGGCACTGCCGCTGATCCTGCGCGGAATGCGCCGCGGCGAGATCGGCAAGCGCGTGCGCAACGTGCTCGACAAGGTCGGTCTGGGCGAACGAGCCCAGGCGCTGCCCACGCAACTGTCCGCCGGCGAGCAGCAACGCGTGGGCATCGCGCGCGCCATCGTCGGCGAGCCGCGCCTGCTGGTGGCCGACGAACCCACCGGCAATCTCGACCCCACCCTGTCGGCGGAGATCATGGCGCTGTTCGAATCGCTGCCCGAGCGCGGCACCAGCGTGCTGGTCGCCAGCCACGACCTGGCGCTGGTCAAGCGCATGAAGAAGCGCGTGCTGGTGCTCAACCAGGGCCGGCTGGTCGACGACATCTCGCCGCAGGACCTGGCGCAGTGAGCTCGTCGACCACCGCACCGTCGGCCCGACCTGCGCTCACGCAGTCGCGCCTGGGCACCTGGTTCGACCACCACGTCTACAGCCTGGTGGCCAGCTTCGGCCGCATGCTGCGCAAGCCGTGGGCGACCGCGCTGACCATCGGCGTGATGGCGGTGGCGATCACGTTGCCGCTGGGCCTGTGGGCGGCGCTGAACAACGTCGAGCGCTTCACCGGCACGGTGCAGCAGTCGCGCCAGATCAGCCTGTTCCTCAAGTCCGACGTCACGGTGGAGCGCGCCCGCGCGCTGGCCGAGCAACTTCGCGCCCGCGCCGACGTGGCCGATGTCGAGCTGCGCACGCCCGAACAGGGCATGGAAGAACTGCGCCGCAACAGCGGCCTGGGCGACGCCATTTCCGCCGTCGACGGCAATCCGCTGCCGAGCCTGCTGATCGTTAGCCCGAAGGGCGACGAGACCACGCTCGCGCAATCGCTGGGCACGGTGCCCGAGGTGGACGTCGTCCAGCACGACGCGGCCTGGCGCCAGCGCCTCGACAACTGGCTGCGCTTCGGCGTGCGCCTGGCCTGGGTGCTCGCCGCGCTGCTCAGCCTGGGCGCGCTGCTGGTGGTCGGCAACACGGTGCGGCTGGACATCCAGTCGCGCCGCGACGAAATCGCCGTGCTCCAGCAACTGGGCGCGACCGACGGTTTCATCCGTCGTCCGTTCCTGTACCTGGGCGCGTGCTATGGGCTGGTGGCCGGGGCGCTGGGCCTGGCGCTGCTGACCGCGGCCGACCATGCGCTGCGAGCGCCGCTGATGGAGCTGGCGCGCAGTTACGGCAGCCAGTTCACGCTGCAGGGCTTCGATCTGCCGCAAGCGGTCGCGATCGTGACCGCATCGGGCATCCTCGGCTGGCTCGGTGCCGGCCTGGTGACCGGCCATTACCTGCGCCAGACGCGACCGATCACATGAGCCAGGATCTCCGCCATCTCGCCAGCACCGCGCCGCGCATCATGGTCGTGGACGGCTCGAAGTTGGTCCGCAAGCTGATCGGCGACGTGCTCGCGCGCGAACTGCCTGACGCGGTCGTGGTGCCCTGCGCCGACATCGCCGAGGCGCGCGCCGCGCTGGGCAACGGCGCGGTCGACCTGGTCACTACCTCCTTGGTTCTGCCTGACGGCGACGGGATCGCGCTGGCGCGCGCCGTGCGCGAATCGGCGGGGCAGGCCTACGTGCCGATCATCGTCGTCTCCGGGGATGCGCAGGCGCACCTGGAGTCGCGCCGTTTCACCGAGGACGTCACCGACTATTTCGACAAGTCGCTGGGCCACAACGCACTCGCAGCTTTCATCCGTGGCTACGTGCATCCGCAGCCGATCCCGGGCGCACGCGTGCTGTACGTCGAGGACAGCAAGGTGGTCGCGCTGGCGACCAAGCGCATGCTCGAGCGCCACGGCCTCACCGTGCTGCATTTCGTGGGCGTGGAAGAAGCACTGGAATACCTGGAAACGCATCGCGGCCAGGATGATGCCGGCGCTGACCTCGTGCTCACCGACGTCTACCTGAAGGGTGCGCTCAGCGGCAACGACCTGCTGGCGCGACTGCGCGACGACTTCGGTTACGGCAAGCGGCGCCTGCCCGTGCTGGTGATGACCGGCGACGCCAATGCCGACAACCAGAGCGCGCTGCTGCGCGCCGGCGCCAACGACCTCGTGCTCAAGCCGATCGAGGAACGCCTGCTGGTGACCAAGACGCTGTTCCAGTTGCGCCTGGCGCGACTGGGCGAGCCGGCCACTCTGGACTCATGAGCGAGACCGCAGACCGCATCCGCCTGGAGCCGTCGTGGAAGGCCCGCATCGGCGATTACCTGCAGCGGCCCGAGATGCAGGCCCTTTCGGGCTTCCTGCGCGACCGCAAGGCAGCCGGCGCGCGCATCTTTCCGCCCGGTCCGAACATCTTCGCCGCATTCGACGCGACGCCGTTCGACCAGGTGAAGGTGGTGATCCTGGGCCAGGACCCGTACCACGGGATGGGCCAGGCGCATGGGCTGTGCTTCTCGGTGCAGCCGGGCGTGGGCGTTCCGCCGTCGCTGGACAACATCTTCAAGGAAATCCAGCGGGACCTGGGCATCCCGCGGCCCGACCACGGCTGCCTGCTGCCGTGGGCGCGGCAGGGCGTGCTGCTGCTCAATGCCGTCCTGACGGTGGAGGAAGGCCGTGCCGGCGCCCATCAGGGCAAGGGCTGGGAAGGCTTCACCGACCACGTCGTCGACGTGCTCAACCGCGAGCGCGAGGGGCTGGTGTTCATGCTGTGGGGCAGCTATGCCCAAGCCAAGGGCAAGGTGATCGACCCTCGCCGGCACAGGGTGCTCAAGGCGCCGCATCCGTCGCCGCTGTCCGCGCACCGCGGTTTCCTCGGCTGCGGGCATTTCTCGGCCGCCAACGAATACCTGGCCCGTCACGGCAAGACGCCCATCGACTGGTCGTTGCCGTCCAGGGCCACGCTACCGACCTGACCGCCGGCGGGCTCAGCCCGCATTTCCCGGCGGGAGCCGGTGGTGAACTTTCTCGTCCCGGCCGGGTCTATGAACGGCGTCGCGAAACACCGGGCCGGTCACGCGGTCCCGACGCTCCTCTCACGCGCCAAATGGTTGATTTATCAGGCGATCCATTCGGGATGGCCGGGCAACTCGACCCGCCGCGCTTTGTCCCACCCATGAAACACTGAGGCCCTTTCGACCTTTAGCAGACCACCATTTCGACTGCTAAGATGCCCCCCATGACCCAGAACACCCTGTCCATCCCGCTGGTTTCCAACAACCTCCCGGTGCCGAGCGCCCTCGGCTCGCTGGACGCATACGTCAACGCCGTGCACCGCATCCCGGTGCTGAGCGCCGAGGACGAGCAGGCACTGGCCCGCCGCTTCCGCGACCAGGAAGACCTGGACGCCGCCCGCGAGCTGGTGCATTCGCACCTGCGTTTCGTCGTCCACGTGGCCCGTGGCTACAACGGCTATGGCCTGCAGATGGGCGACCTCATCCAGGAAGGCAACATCGGCCTGATGAAGGCGGTCAAGCGCTTCGACCCCGACCAGGGCGTGCGCCTGGTGTCCTTCGCGGTGCACTGGATCCGCGCGGAGATGCACGAGTTCATCCTCAAGAACTGGCGCATCATGAAGGTCGCCACGACCAAGGCGCAGCGCAAGCTGTTCTTCAACCTGCGCAAGTCCAAGACCCGCCTGGGCTGGATGAACGCCGAGGAGGTCCGCGCCGTGGCCCAGGACCTCAACGTCTCCGAGCGCGAAGTGCTGGAGATGGAGTCGCGCCTCTCGGGCCGCGACATCGGCTTCGACGCGCCGGATGAGGACGACGACAACGCCCCGCCGTCGCCGGTGGCCTACCTGCGCGCCGACGGCGAGGACCCCTCGCAGGCGTACGAGCGCGAGGACGAGGAAGACAACCACCTCGCCCTGCTGCGCGAAGGCCTGTCCGGACTGGACGCCCGCTCGCGCGACATCATCCGCCGCCGCTGGCTGGACGCCGACAGCAAGATCACGCTGCAGGAACTGGCCGACGAATACGGCGTTAGCGCCGAGCGCATCCGCCAGATCGAGGCCAACGCGCTGAAGAAGATGCGCGCGCTGTTCGCGGCATAACGCGACCCGCGTCGAACGACTCACGATGGCCCGGCACTGCCGGGCCATCGGCTTTTGGGCGACCGCATTTCACATTGTCTTCATTGCCTTGCATGGACTTTCCCCTCGCCCTCCGCCACCGCGCGGTGCGGTGGCGGGGAAGGGTGAACCCAACGCAAGGAGTCTCAGGATGAGTACGAAGCTGGCTGGAATGGCTTTGGTGCTGTGCGGTTCGATGCTGGGTACGTATGCGCCTGCCGCGAAGGCGGGAGACGTGAGCAATGCGAGCTTGGCGTGCTATGTGGACACATCGGCGTTTGACCAATTGACGTCGGGCTTCTGCGCGAGCGGCTGGACGCCCGCCCAGCCCAACCCGACCGTCGCACACTTCGAAGTCATCGGCCTTGCGCCGGGCAACTACACGTTTACCTGGTCGTCCGCGCAATGCGGAAACGTGGCGTGGTGCAACCAGTCGATCCGGAAGGACACCAGCGTCGGCGGCCATCCCGTCACGCTGACGGTTACCATTCGCGACAACGACACCGGTGCCAGCAAGACGGTGAGCGCCACCGCCGAGTACATCGACATCTGGACGTAAGCGAGTACCGACGGCAGCCGCGATGCGGCTGCCGTCTTCGATGTACGGCAACAGGATGACCGTCGCGCGCTGGGGAAGGCGCACTGGCCATGTCTACGGCGCGCGCTCCTGCCCCGTCTCTTGGCCGCCCAGGATGATCCGCGCGTGGCGCTGGTAGCTCCAGTAGGCCCAGGCCCAGTTGATCAGCACGATGATTCGGTTGCGGAAGCCGATCAGGAAGAACACGTGGGCGGCAAGCCAGAACCACCAGGCGATTAGGCCCGAAATCTTCAGCCCATGCAGGTCGACGACCGCGGCCATGCGGCCGATGGTGGCGAGGTTGCCGAAGTCGCGATAACGGAACGGTGGGGCTGTCGCGCCGGCGAGGCGCGACCGGATCACGCGCGCTACGTGCGAACCCATCTGCTTGGCGGCGGGCGCGACGCCCGGCACCGGCTTGCCGTTCTGCTGCACGCTGGCCAGGTCGCCCGCGACGAAGATCTCCGGATGGCCCGGCACGCTGAGATCGGCTTGCACGGGTACGCGGCCGGCGCGGTCGCGCGGAACGTCCAGCAGCGCGCCCAGTGGCGAGGCCGCCACGCCCGCGGCCCACAGCACGGTGCGTGCGGGAACGAAGCGGTCGCCCAGCGTGTAGCCGCGTTCGTCGATGGCACTCACCGGCGTACCGGTGACGACTTCCACGCCGAGCTTGTGCAACTGGCGGCGCGCCTTCTCCGACAGCGATTCCGGGAACGACGCCAGCACGCGCGGTCCGGCTTCGACCAGCCGCACCCTGGCCTGCGATGGATCGATGTTGCGGAACTCGCGCTTGAGCGTGTGGCGCGCGATCTCCGCCAGCGTGCCGGCCAGTTCCACGCCGGTCGGTCCGCCGCCGACCACCGCAAAGCTGAGCCACGCCTCGCGCTCGGCGGGGTCCTCGCAGGCTTCCGCGCGTTCGAACGCGAGCAGCAGGCGGCGGCGGATCGCCAGCGCGTCGTCCAGCGTCTTGAGGCCGGGCGCGTCCGCACTCCATTCGTCGTGGCCGAAGTAGGCGTGCGTCGCGCCGCTGGCGAGCAGCAGGTAGTCGTAATGCAGCGCATCGCCATCGGCCAGCGACACGGTGCGTGCGGTCTTGTCCAGCCCGATCACCTCGCCGAGCCGCACTTCCACGTTGCGCTGCTTGCGCAGGATGTGGCGCAGCGGTGCGGCGATGTCGGGCGAGGACAGGCCGGCCGTCGCCACCTGGTACAGCAGCGGCTGGAACAGGTGGTGGTTGCGCCGGTCGACCAGGGTGATACGCACATCGCTGCCGGCCAGCGCGCGCGTGGCCCACAGGCCGGCGAAACCGCCGCCGACGATCACGACATGCGGACGCGCCGAAGTTGCACTCATGCGATGGGAGTCCTGTCCGGAACGGCCACGTCGCGGCCGATGACGTCATGGTCGCGGTCGATGCGCGAATGGTGCTTGGTGTCGCGCATCAGCACATACACCGTAAGCGAAACGGCGACACACGCGGTGACGTAGATGTAGAACCACGACTCGTGGCCGATCTGCTTGAACCACAGCGCGATGTACTCGGCCGTGCCGCCGAACACCGACACGGTCAGCGCGTAAGGCAGGCCCACGCCGAGCGCGCGGATGTGCGCGGGGAACAGTTCGGCCTTCACCACGGCGTTGATGGACGTGTATCCGGTAACGATCACCAGGCCCGCCATCACCCATGCGAATGCGCTCAGCAGCGTGTTCGACGCGGCGATGCCGCTGAGGATGGTGTAGGTGCACAGCGTGCCGAGCACGCCGAAGGCGATGAGGATGGGGCGGCGTCCGGTGCGATCGGAGAGCGCGCCGACCAGCGGCTGCAGCAACATGAACACCAGCAGCGACGCCGCGGAGATCAGCGTCGCGTCGGCCTTGCTGAAGCCGCCGGTGTTCACCAGGAATTTCTGCGGGTACGTGGTGAACGTGTAGAACGACAGCGTGCCGCCCATGGTCAGGCCGATCACCGTCAGCACCTCGCGCGGATGCTGCAGCAGCACGCGCAGGCTGCCACGCTGCTTCGCATCGCGCGTACGCGCGACGGCGAAGGATTCGGTTTCCTGCATGCTGCGGCGCAGGTACAGCGCGGTCACCGCACACAGTGCGCCGACGACGAAGGGAATGCGCCAGCCCCAGTCGTGCAGCTGTTCCTCGGTCAGCAGCGCGCGCTGCAGCAGTACCAGCAGCGCCAGCGCGAGCAACTGGCCCATCACCAGCGTCACGTACTGGAAGCTCGACCAGAAACCGCGATGACGTGACTGTGCCATCTCGCTGAGGTAGGTCGCGGACGTTCCGTACTCGCCGCCGACGCTGAGGCCCTGCAGCAGCCGCGCGAACACCAGCAGCGCCGGTGCGGCCAGGCCGATGCTCTCGTATCCGGGCGCCAGCGCGATCAGCAGCGATCCCACGCACATCAGCAGCACCGAGACCATCAGCGCCGCCTTGCGGCCGTAGCGATCGGCGTACAGGCCCATCAGCCACCCACCGACCGGGCGCATCAGGAAGCCCACCGCGAACACCGCCGCCGTGTCGAGCAGCTGCGCGGTGGTGTCGCCCTTGGGGAAGAAATGCGGCGCGAAGTAGATGGCGAACGCGGAATAGGCGTACCAGTCGTACCACTCCACCAGGTTGCCGACCGAACCGCTGAAGATGCTGCGCAGGCGTTGGGCGGGTGTCATCGAGGCGGTGGCATCCATGCGCGTCAGTTTGCCTGAAGTGATGCGGGGAGATGTCGACGTGATGGTGACCAGCGCCATCGTGGCCCGGGTAAGCGAAGCGCTCCCCGGACTGTCGTGCATGACCCGGGCGGCCTTGGGCCTTTTCCGGGCTATGGGAGGACGCTCTCTGACTGCGCCATGAGCGCGGACGCTCTATTGCTGTCATCCCCGCGAAGGCGGGGATCCATGCCGGCATGCATCACGGCTTCGGAGAGGATGACGCGGCGGGAGGATGGATTCCCGCCTTCGCGGGAATGACGGCTAAAAGAAGCCCGGTATCGGCCCTGGGGCCCGGGTAAGCGAAGCGCACCCGGGACTGTCGCGCACTGATCCATCGCGAGCGAGCTAACCATTCGAGCGCGCTGCGCCAACCCTTGTCGCCCGGATAAGCCGCCAAGGCGCGCCTTAGGTTGTCGGCATGACCCGGATGCGGCCTTAGCCTTATCCCGGGCTACGGGAGCGGACCTTTTTGACTGTCGCGATGAGCGCGGACGCTCTATTGCTGTCATCCCCGCGAAGGCGGGGATCCAGACCGGCGCGCATCACGGCTTCGGAGAGGAAGATGTGACTGAAAGATGGATTCCCGCCTTCGCGGGAATGACAGCTAATAGCAGCTTGGCGTGACGCGTACAAAAAAGCCCGGCATGAGCCGGGCTTCGCATTGATCCGTCCGCGGGCGGGGCATTTATCCCAGCCGCTGCGCCAGCATCGCCTCCAGCTTGCGCTGGTCGGCGGCGAACTTGCGGATGCCGTCGGCCAGCTTGTCGGTCGCCATGGCGTCTTCGTTGTGCTCCCAGCGGAACACGGACTCGCTCATGCGCTCCGGTGCCGGTTGGCGCTCGCCGGTGTCGGTGAGGGCGCGCGGCACGTCGCCGCTGGCATCGGCCAGTGCGGAGAGCAGGTCCGGCGAGATCGTCAGCCGGTCGCAGCCGGCCAGCGCCAGCACCTGCCCGGTGTTGCGGAAGCTGGCGCCCATCACGACGGTGTTGAAGCCGTGGCGCTTGTAGTGGTGCCAGATGCGCGTGACCGACTGTACGCCCGGGTCGTCCTGCGGCGTGGCCGGCTTTTCGCCGCCGTTGGCCACGTGCCAGTCGAGGATGCGGCCCACGAACGGCGAGATCAGGAACACGCCGGCCTCCGCGCACGCCACCGCCTGCGCGAAGGAGAACAGCAGGGTCAGGTTGCAGTTGATGCCTTCGCGCTCGAGCTGCTCGGCGGCGCGGATGCCTTCCCAGGTCGAGGCGATCTTGATCAGCAGCCGCTCGCGGCCAATGCCGACCTGTTCGTACAGTGCGACCAGCTTGCGCGCCTGCGCCAGCGTCGCCTGCGTGTCGAAGCTGTGGCGTGCGTCGACTTCGGTCGACACGCGGCCGGGGATGAGCTTGAGGATTTCCACGCCCACCGTGACGGCTAGCAGGTCGGCGGCGTCGGCGACGCGCGCGGGCAGGTCGGTGCCCCGCGCCTGCGAGATGGCCGAGTCGATCAGCGGCGCATAGGCCGGCAGCGAGGCGGCCTTCAGCAGCAGCGAGGGGTTGGTGGTCGCGTCGAGCGGATGGAAGCGGGCGATGGCGTCGATGTCGCCGGTGTCGGCGACCACCGCCGACAGGCTGCGGAGCTGTTCGAGCTGGCTGGTCATGGTGTGCTTTTCGTGGGGTTCGTTCGAATGGTATCGGTCCCATTGTGGGGGATCGCGCGGGCGCCGTCATGCCCGCGTGCCGGCGCCTGCGCTAGGCTCGCGCGAACGCCGTCCAGGACCCTCCGCCATGGCCGAACCCGAGCGCCGGATCGCCCTGCTGATCGATGCCGACAACGCGCCGGCGGGCAAGATCGACGCGATCCTGGCCGAGGTGGCCCGCCACGGTGCCGCCAACGTGCGCCGCGCCTACGGCAACTGGAAGAGCCCGCACCTGAAGGGCTGGGAGGCGACGCTGCACGAGTACGCCATCCGGCCGATCCAGCAGTTCGCCTACAGCACCGGCAAGAACGCGTCCGACATGGCCATGGTGATCGACGCCATGGACCTGCTGTACGCGCGCAACCTGGATGGGTTCGCCATTGTCTCCAGCGACGCGGACTTCACGCCGCTGGTGATGCGCCTGCTGACCGAGGGCGTGAAGGTCTATGGTTTCGGCGAGAAGAAGACGCCGGCGCCGTTCGTGAATGCGTGCTCCAAGTTCACCTACCTGGAAGCGCTGGTGCAGCCGAGCACCGAAACGGCGGTGGTCGCGACCGCGCCGAAGGCCGGCAAGGAACTGCGCGGCGACACGGCGCTGATGCGCATGCTGCGTGGCGCGGTGGATTCGGCCAGCGGCGAGGACGGCTGGGCGCACCTGGGCGCGGTCGGCCACCAGATCAGCAATCGCGCGTCGTTCGATTCGCGCAATTACGGCTATCGCAAGCTGAGCGATCTGATCGAGGCGACGGAGCAGTTCGAGGTGAAGCGCGACGAGCAGATCGTCTGGGTGCGTTATCGGCCGCGAGCGAAGACGAAGGCGGCGAAGAAGCCTGAGAAGGCCTGAGAACGCCTGAAAACGCGCGACGAGGCGTTTTCGGCGCGCTAACGGCCGCACACCTACACTCGCCGCCATGTCAGGCGGGTCCGCCATCGCCAGGCTGCTGATCGGCGTCGTCGTCGCCGCGATGATGTCGCCGCCGGCGCCTGCGCAGGAGGGCGACCGCTACGCAGGTGCGCGCCGCGCGCTGGTCGCCGAATTGCGCTCGCAGTCGAGTGGCGATGCCGGTACCGCGCTGCAGATCGACCGGCAGACGCTGGACGTCATCGGCCGCGTGCCGCGCCACGAATACGTGCCGGCGTCCGAGCGCGGCGAGGCCTACGAGAACCGCCCGCTGGGCATCGGTTACGGACAGACCATCTCGCAGCCGTACATCGTGGCGCTGATGACCACGCTGGCGAAGCCACGCTCGGGGCAGAAGATCCTCGAGATCGGCACCGGGTCGGGCTACCAGGCAGCGGTGCTCGCCGAATCCGGTCCGCAGGTCTTCTCCATCGAGATCGTCGAGCCGCTGGCCCGCCAGGCCGCACAGCGCCTCGCCCGTTACCGCAACGTCGCCACGCGCACCGGCGACGGCTACTACGGCTGGAAGGAGCACGCGCCGTTCGATGCGATCGTGGTCACTGCCGCGGCATCGTCGATTCCGCCGCCGCTGGTGGCGCAGCTGAAACCGGGCGGGCGCATGGTGATTCCGGTCGGCAGCAGCTTCTTCACCCAGACGCTGCTGCTGGTGGAGAAGGATGGCGGCGGCCGCGTCCGCACGCGGCAGGTGCTGCCCGTCCGCTTCGTGCCGTTGACGGGCGCCGGTCAGGCTGGAGCCCGCGACTGAGGCGCGGGCGCCGCAACAGCGAGCGGTGCCGTGCACAGTGTCGAAACGTCCATCGCCGGATCACGCTTCCGCCTGACGCTGGCGATCGCGCTGGTGTCGGCGGCGGCACTGGCCTACCAGCTGCTGCTGATGCGCTGGCTGGCAATCGTGCACTGGCATCCGTTCGCGGTGATGATCATCAGCCTCGCGCTGCTGGGCCACGGTGCCAGCGGCACGTGGCTCAGCCTGTGGCTGCGTGATCGCGACGTGGCGCGCGATGGCCCGCGCTTCGATGCGGCGTTCGGTGCATGCGCGCTGGCGTTCGCGGTCTCGGCGACGCTGACGCCGGTCGTGGCGCGGGCGATTCCCTTCAACGGACTGGAGCTGGTGTGGAACGCGCGCCAGCTGTTGTGGCTCGGTGCGCTGTTCCTCACCTTGTCGGTGCCGTTCTTCTTTGCCGCAGCGTGCTTCGGGTTGGCGTTCGCCTTTCATGGGCCCCGCATTCCCGCGCTGTACGCGGCGGACCTGTGCGGCGCAGGCGTCGGCGCGCTGGTCGCGCTGGCGCTGGGCTGGTGGCCGCTGCAGAACGGATTGCTGGCGGCCGCGATGTGCGGCGTAGTCGCGGCGATGCTGGTGATGCGCGGGCGAAGACCGCTGATCGTTGCGATCGCCATCGGCATCGCGTTGCTTGCGCTGTGGCCAACACGATTGCTGACGCCATCGCCGAACGAGTTCAAGGGCCTGAGCAAGGCGTTGCTGCTGCCGCAGGCGCGCGTGCTGGCGGAGCGATCGGCTCCGCACGGCTGGTTCACGGTGCTGGAAAGCCGCCGCGTTCCGCTGCGTCACGCGCCGGGCCAGAGCCTGTCCTACACCGGCGAGCCGCCACCGCAACTGGCGCTGTACACCGATGGCGACGCGATGAGCGTGATGCTGCGCGACGACGGACACGTCGATGCGCGGTGGCTGGAGGCGATGACTTCGGCGCTGCCTTACCGCATGCGCACACCCGATCGCGTGCTGGTGCTCGGCGTGGGTGGCGGGATGGAAGTACTGCAGGCGCTGAACCTGGGCGCGCGGCAGGTGGACGCCGTCGAGGCCTCGGCCGAGCGGCTGCAGTGGGTACGCGATGTGTTTGCCGGGTACACCGGCGACCTGCTGCGCGACCGTCGCGTGCAGGCCTTTCATGCCGAACCGCGCGCCTTCGTACGCGCCAGTCCGCGCACGTACGACCTGATCGTGCTGGCCGGTGGCGAATCCTTCGCCAGCAGCGGCGCGGGCGTGCAATCGGCCAGCGAGCAGTACGCGCTGACCGTCGAGGCATTGCGCGATTACCTGGCGCGGCTCTCGCCGGACGGCATGATCGTCGCCACGCACTGGACCAAGCAGCCGCCGCGCGACGAGCTCAAGTTTTTCGCCACCGCGGTGGCAGCGCTGCGCGAGCGGGGCGCGCCGGACCCCGCGCGACAGCTGGCTGCGATCCGCAACTGGGATGCGAGCACGTGGCTCATCGCGCGCTCGCCGATGCCGCGCGAGACGGTCGCCGCGCTGCAACGCTTCGCGCATCGGCATGACTTCGACGTCGTGCATGCGCCCGGGGTGCGCGCATCCGCGCCGCAGGACCGCATGCACCTGCTCGAACCGCCGTACCTGTTCGACGGCGTGCAGGCGTTGCTGTCACCGCACGCGCGGGACTACCTGCGTGCGTACAAGTTCGACATCGACCCGGCGCGCGACGACCGCCCGTACTTCGGCCACTTCTTCCGCTGGCACAGCCTGCCGGAGCTGCTGCGCCTGCGCGGGCAGGGTGGCGCCGTGCTGCTGGATTCGGGCTATCTGCTGCTGGTCGGCGCGCTGATGCTGGCCACGGCCTTGGCGGTGATCCTGGTGCTGCTGCCGCTGCGTGCGCTGCCACGTGCGAGCGATGCGGGCGTTTCGCGCGAACGCGCCGGGCTGTACTTCATCGCGCTGGGGCTCGCGTTCCTGATGATCGAGATCGCGACACTGTCACGCATGACGCTGTTGCTGGGCCATCCCTTGCTGGCGGCGAACGTGGCGCTGGCGGGGTTCCTGCTGTGCGCCGGTGCGGGCAGCGCACATGCGCAACGATGGCTGTCGCGATCGGACGGCAGCGATGCGGCCATCGCCGCGCGCGTGGCCTGGGCGGTCCGCGTGATCATGTTCGGCCTGTTATGGCAGTTCGTGGTGTTCGTGCTGCTGCTCGAACATGCGGCGGCCTGGCCGGTGACATTGCGTGGCCTCGCCTGCCTGGTCGGCATCGCGCCGCTCGCCTTCGCGATGGGCATCCCGTTTCCGCTGGGCCTGGCGCGACTGTCGCGACGCGCGCCCGCCTTCGTGCCGTGGGCGTGGGCCCTCAACGGTTGCGCCTCGGTGATCGCGGCGATCCTTGCGTTGCTGCTGGCGATGGCGCTGGGCCTGCGCACGACGCTGCTGATCGCGCTGGCGCTGTACGTGTTCGCGGTGTGGATGTGGCGCGGGCGAGTGCAGATGGAAGAGGAGTGAGTGGAGAGGGCCGCACGGCCATCCGTACTACTCGTTCCTCTCCACTCTCGCCTCTCCGATCGCTCAGTACAGGTCCACCGGATCCACGTCCAGCGACCAGCGCACCTTGCGCGCTTCGGGGGATGCGTGGATCGCCGGCATCGCGCCGTCCAGTGCGCCATGCAGGCTGCGCCGGTCTGCGGCGGAGAGCAGCAACTGCATGCGCTGGAAGCCGGCACGGCGCGGCATCGGCGCGGGCAGCGGGCCATGCAGGTCGAGCGGGGCGCCTTGTGCGCGCAGGCATTCGCGCGCCATGCGCAGGAACGCCTCGCAGGCCTCCACCTGCTTCGCTTCCGCGCGCAGCATCGCCATGTGCGCGAACGGCGGGAAGCCGGCCGCGTCGCGTTGCGCGAGTTCGGCGCCGGCGAAGGCGTGGTAGCCACCGGCGATCAGCGTGTTGAGCAGCGGATGATCGGGGTGGTGGGTCTGCAGCAGCACCTCGCCCGCGCGCTGCGCGCGTCCGGCGCGACCGGCCACCTGGATCAGCAGCTGCGCGAGTTTCTCCGGCGCGCGGAAGTCCGCCGAAAACAGGCCCTCGTCCACGCCCACCACCGCCACCAGCGTGAGGTTGGGCAGGTCGTGGCCCTTGGCCAGCATCTGCGTGCCGACCAGGATGCCGCGCTGCGTGCCGAACTGCGCCAGCAGCTTTTCCAGCGCATCGCGCCGCTGCGTGGTGCCGCGGTCGATGCGCACCACCGGCACCTCGGGAAACCGCGCGGCCAGCGCTTCCTCGATGCGCTCGGTGCCGGCGCCCTGCGCCTGCAGGGCGAGCCCGCCGCAATCCGGACAGGCCGACGGCGCAGGACGGCGCGTACCGCAGTGATGGCACTGCAGGCGCCGACCGCCGGCGTGCACGGTCATCGGCGTGCCCTGCAGCGGCGTGCTGCAGCGCGGGCAATGCGCGCTCCACCCGCAGTCGTGGCACAGCAGCACGGGCGCGTAGCCGCGGCGGTTCTTGAACACCAGCACCTGGCCGTCCGCCGTCAGCGCCTGTTCGATCGCGGCGAACATCTCCGGCGAGAGGCCCGCTTCGAGCGGGCGCTTGCGCACGTCGCACACGCGCACCCGCGGCGCCTGCGCCTGGCCGGCGCGCGCATGCAGGCGCAGGTGCTCGTAACGTCCGGATTGGGCATTGCGCAGCGACTCCAGCGACGGCGTCGCGCTGCCCAGCAGCACCGGCACTTCCAGCGCCTTGCCGCGCACCAGCGCGAAGTCGCGCGCGTGGTAGCGGATGCCGTCGAGCTGCTTGAAGCTGCCGTCGTGCTCCTCGTCGACGACGATGAGCCCGGCGTCCGGCAGCGGCAGGAACACGGCCGAGCGCGTGCCGACTGCTACGCGCGCCTCGCCGCGAGCGAAGGCGGCCCAGGTGCGCGCGCGTTCGTTGTCGCTCAGGCCCGAATGCAGCGCATGCACCGGCACGCCCAGGCGGGCACGGAAGCGCGCCAGCGTCTGCGGCGTCAGGCCGATCTCCGGCACCAGCACCAGCGCCTGCTTTCCACGCGCCAGGCAGTCGGCGATGGCGTGCAGGTAGACCTCGGTCTTGCCGCTGCCGGTGACGCCGTCCAGCAGCAGCCCGGCAAAGCCGCCGGCGCTGGCCAGGACCGCGTCGACCGCCGCCTGCTGCTCGAGGTTGAGGGCTGGACCGGCGGCGGGGAGCGGCGCATGGGCGGCGGCCGGAATCGCGACGCGCTCGGCCAGTCCGCGCTTGACCAGCGCACGGGCGGCGCTACGCCAGTCCTCGAACTCCAGGTCCAGCCGGTCTTCGTCCAAGGGGCCGGGCTGCAGGCGGTCGGCCAGCAGCCGTGGACGTCCGGCGCGGAGGCGTTCGCGCGCGGTCTGCCCGGCCTCCGTCAGCTGCCAGGCCCAGGCGTGGGTATCGGGCATGGCCTCGCCGCGCCGCAGGGCGGCGGGGAGGGCGGTTGTCAGGACTTCGCCCAGCGGGGCGTGGGTGTAGCGCGCCAGCCACCGTAGGGATTCCAGCAATTCGCCCTGCAGGACCGGTTCCGGGTCCAGCCGCTCCAGCGCGGCCTTGAGCTCGGCGGCGGGGTCCTCGGGCGGGCCGACATCGGCCACCACGCCGACCAGTTCGCGCGTCCCGAAGGGCACCCGCACCCGCAGCCCGACGTCCTCGGGCCCCGCCGATTCCCCCGCGGGCGGCCGGTAGTCGAACAGCCGCGGCAGCGGGACCGGCAGGGCCAGCCGCCACACGGACGGCGGGGTCGGGGAGGGTTCGGGCATCGGCGCAGTCTACCGGCCCGGGCGGGGTGGGCAGGAGCCTCGACAGTTGCCGTTCATTGTTGCCAAGGCTGTGACAAAAATCACGTAAGTAGCTATGTCCAAAGGGAAAGCACCCTTATCCACATCACCTGTGGATAAATCTGTGCATCGCGTGTCGGCAGAAGGGCCCGATCCAGTAAAAACAAAGCTCCTGGTCGGGTTGGTGAAAAAAGTGCCAACGCGGATATTTTCTTTAAGATCATGAGCTTAGGTGTGAAACATGGTTGTCACCCGGGTGGCGTCCCTGTTCAGCCACGTCCCGATGACGGCTGCGTTACTGCTGTGCACAACCACATTTTTCGGACGAGGCCCGTCCTGCTTGGCGGAGCACGTAACAGGACGTTGTCAAGCGGTTTTGCGGAGAAGTCGCACCGCTATGATGCGGCGTATGGTGAAGCCGGTCCGATGAGCGTTTCCCCCGAATTTTCCACCGCCGCGCCGGCTGCCTTGTCCGCGTTCCTGCGTGGCGTCGAACGGCGCGGCGCGGTCCTGGCCGAGCTGCAGACCGGCGATGCCGCCTCCGGCGACGCGGCCCTGGCGCTGGCGATGCGCCGCTTCCGGGCCGAGGCCGAAGGCCTGCCGATGGCGGAGTGGCCGCGGCGGTTCTGGGCCCTGCTGCTGGCCCAGCCGCAACTGCTGCAGCGCACCCGGGTGGCGGTGCCCATCGAGGCGACCGACCGGCTGGGCGAACTCGGCGGCGGCCCGCGCGCCGCGCTGCTGCTGCGCGTGGCGGCCGGCCTGAGCGACGAGGACGCCGCCCAGGTGCTGGGCGTGTCCCTTCCTACCTACCGGCTCGCCCTGCAGCGGGCACTGCCCCGGCACGAGGACGGGCGGGCCGACACTTCCTCTTGGCAGCCGCTGCGCGAGCAGATCCACCGGCGCATCAAGACCTTGGCCCCCGACCGCCTGGTGCGGCTGGCGTCCATGCGCGAGGCGGTCCTGCGGGGCGAGGGTTCGTCCGCGCAGGGAACCGCTCCGGCCGGCAACGACGCCCCCTCCCGTCCCCGCTGGCTGATGCCGCTGCTGTGGAGCCTGCTGGTGCTGTGCGGGTTGGCGCTGGTCGCGACCTTCCAGCCCTGGGGTTCGCTGCTCGGTGGCGGTGCCGCGCCGGGGCAGGTCCACGTCGAGCCGCTTCCCGAGGCCGAGGCGCCCGCCGCTCACTACGACACCCGGACCGCGTTGATCGCCCATCGCGACTTCGCGCTGCTGGCCGATCCGCAGGGCGAAGCCGCCGCGCAGGACCTGCCGTTCAACAGCTGGCTGGCCGCGCAGCAGGCCGCCGGAGTCGAACAGCCGACCCCACCGGCCGACGTGCCGCAGGACGAGGCGCTGCCGCCGACCCCCGCGCCGGACCCCGCCGGCATCGGCGAGACGGAAGCGGAGACCGCCGATGCGCCGTAAGCATGCCTTGGCCCTGGTGCTTGGACTGGCGGTGTTCGCCGTCGGTGCGGCGCCGGCCGACCTGCGCGAGTTGCTGGACCGCCTGCCGTCCGCGTCGCAGGCCGCGTTGCGGCGCAACCTCGACCAGTGGGAGGCATGGACGCCGGCCCAGCGCGATGCGTTCCGCCAGCGTGCCGCGCAGTGGGACCTGCTGCCGCGCGCGGAACGCGACCGTCGGCGCGAGCAGTACCACGCCTGGCAGGCGCTGCCGGCGGCCGAGCGCTCGCAGATACAGCTGGTGGCCACGCACTACGCGGCGATGCCGCCGGACGTGCGCGCGGCATGGCGTGCGCAGTTCGATGCGCTGGATCGCAGCGAGCAGCGCGGCTGGCTGCTGGGCCCTTCGCTGGGGGCGGACTATGCGCGCCTGCAACCGCTGCTCGCGCAGGCGCCAGAAGACCAACGCGAGCCGCTGCTGCGCGTGCTGCAGGCGATGTCGTCGCAGCAGCGGCAGGAACTGGGCGTGCTCGCTCAGCGCACGCCGCCGGACGCGCGCGACACGCTGCGCCGCGAACTGCTCGCGGTCAGTCCTGCCGAGCGCAGCGACTGGCTGTGGCGCCGTCTGCAGCGCTAGCGCTTCGCCGCGGCGGCGCCGGCATCACGCGCCCTAGTAGTCGCCAAGCACCCGCATCACCCGTCGTCGTGCGGTGAAACGACCGCCGAAGCGCGCTTGGCCTTCAGCACGCAGGCGCGGGGTGTGGTCGCGCAGGTAATCGTCGAGTGCGGCGGCATCGCGCAATGTGTACTGCACGCACAGCGCGACACGACCAGACGGTGCGGCCGGCTCGTCCACCTGCGCCAGCCGTGCGCCGATGAAGCCGGGCAACGCCAGGATCTCGCGGATGTGCGCTTCCAGCCACGTGCGGTAGTCGCCGGCAATGGACGCGTCCAGGTCCAGGTTCACCTCGTACATCACGCGCATCGCGGTGCCGTCCACCGTTACATCCGCACGATGCTGGCCAGCGCCAGGAACGCCACCGCGAAGCCGAGCAGCACGAAGTACAGGTTGCCGATGACCAGGTAGCGCACCGTCGTCAGCAGCCAGCCGTCGCGGTACACGCGCTTCTGCATCAGCCACAGGTACACCGGCATCCACATCCACAGCCCGAACTCCAGGATTCCCGTGATCCAGCCGAACGCGCCCCAGTGCGGCGAGATGGCGTTGTCCAGCGCGATCAGCAGGAAGAACGCCAGGATCGCCAGGCACATGAAGGCGTGGCTGTACAGCGCGACGACGAGGTGTTCCAGGTACAGGCGGCCGGAGCCCAGGTAGGCCAGCTTCAGCAGCAGCGCGAACACCGGCACCAGCAGGAACAGCGCCGACGGCACCGCGCCGAGCATCGCGCGCACCCACAGGCCCGGGTCGCGCTCCATGCGGCTCACATTATCCTTGCCGTGCGCGATCTGCCGGTTGACCCAGGCGTTGAAGAAATCCGGCGCCCACGCGAACGTCACCGGGTTGAGTTCCTCGTCCCACGGCTCCTCGCTGCCGAACAGCGTCAGGCGGCCGTCGCAGTTGGTGTCGCCGTAGATCCGCGCATCGTCCGCGCGCTTGCGGCGCAGGCCGTGTTCGCTGGCGGTGGCGACGTCGATCTGCAGCTTCGCCGCGCGGCAGCCGGCGGCGTGGTTGGTCTCGCGGATTTCCAGCAGCTGGCGCTTGTGCTCGGCCTGCTGCGTGGCGGGCAGCGCGGCCAGCGCGGCGCGTTGCTTCTCCAGGCGTTCGTTGCGCAGGGTTTCCAGCTCGGCCAGCGTCTTGGCCTTCTCCATGCTGGGAATGGCCTCCTCCTGCGTCACGCGCGACTTCAGCTCCGCCTGCGCGTCCTGCTTGCGCTTCTCGGCTTCCTCGACGGTATAGCCGAACTCCTTGCGCAGCTGCTCGTTGCGCGCGTCGGCGGCGCGGTTCACGTCGTCCATCGCGATCTCGAACGGACGGCGCACGTGCGGCAGCATCGTCGAGACCGCCTGGAGTCCTTCGTCCAGCTCGGCCAGTTCGCGCGCGCGGACCTTCTCGACCTGGTCGATGGTGTCGGCGTCGTTGAACTTCCGGCTTTCCTTGTTGGCCGCGCCGCTGCGCTTCGCGCCCCCGCTCGCACTCGGTTTGGCGCCGTCGTCGAGGAACTGCACCGGGCTGTCCGGGCCCTCGCTTTCGACGTGGATCACCAGCTGCGCGACGAAGAACGTCAGCACGCTCAGCACCACGAACAGGCGCAGCGGGGCGACGTAACGCGCGCGCTGGCCGGCCAGGTAGTTCACCGCGACGCGGCCCGGGCGGAGCAGGTCGCGCAGGGTCTGGAAGATGCGTCCGTCCAGGTGCCAGAACGCCTCGAACACTTCCTCCACCGCATGCGCGGCGTGACGGATCGGGTTGACCACCGACTGTCCGCAGTCGTGGCAGTAATGGCCCTGCAGCGCGGCGCCGCAGTTCTCGCAATGGGTCGGCGTCTCGTGCGCGGCCGATGCGTTCATGGTCCTGCAATCTCCCCGTGGCGACCGCGCGGCCCGTTCGGTCGCGGACTCGCGTGCCTGATGCGTGACGTGATGCGTGCAGCGCGCGTTGACCCGGCGAGCAAACGAGCCAGCAAGCCGATGCGTTCGGAAAAAACAAACCCTGCAATGGCCGGTAAGATAGCGGGCCGCCGCGACCCGGCGCCAGCGCCCGACATTGGATGCGGTCGCGCGGCCGCAGTCGTGCGTCTGGTTTCCCCCGATGTCGCTTCCTTCCGCTCCCGCCGCCGGCCGCACGGGCCTGTCCGGTGAAGTCCGCACCACCGCCCTGCTCGCCGCGCCGCTGGTCGGCGGCCACGTCTCCACCGGCCTGATCGGTTTCGTCGACAACGTGCTGGCCGGCCACCACGGCACCACGACGCTGGCCTCCGTCACCATCGGCACCGCGCTGTGGTGGCTGCCGATGATGGTGCCGATCGGCACGCTGCTGTCGGTGCCGCCATCGGTGTCGCAGCTGGACGGCGCCGGCCGCCGTGGCGACATCGGCTTCCTGTTTCGCCAGGCGCTGTGGCTGGCGCTGGGACTGGGCGTGGTGCTGTTCGCCTTCCTGACGCTGATCCCGTACGCGCTGGCGCCGATGGGCATCGCGCCGGAGATCATCCCGGGCGCGACCGAATTCCTGCACGGCATCCGCTGGGGCGTCGTCGCGCTGACGCTGTTCTTCTGCATGCGCTACCTCAGCGAGGGCCTGCACTGGACCCTACCGACGCTGCTGCTCAGCGCGGGCGGCCTGCTGGTGCTGCTGCCGGTGGGCTACACGCTGACGTTCGGCAAGTTCGGTTTTCCGGAACTGGGCGCGGGCGGGCTGGGCATCGCGTCGGCGATCATGCTGTGGCTGCAGGCCATCGGCTTCTTCATCGTGCTGAAGCGGTCCAGTCGCTTTGCCGACCTGAAGTTGTTCGAACGTTTCGACCGGCCGCACTGGCCCACCATCCGCACCCTGCTGGCCACCGGCCTGCCGATCGGCGTGACCGTGCTGATGGAGGGCGGGCTGTTCATCACCACCGCGCTGCTGATGGGCCGCCTGGGCGAAGTGCCCGCGGCCGCGCACCAGATCGCGATCAACCTGGCCGCGCTGTGCTTCATGGTGCCGATGGGCCTGGCCGAGGCGACCACCGTGCGCGTGGGCCACGCGCTGGGTCGCGGCGACTTCCACGGCGTGCGCCGCGCCGCCAAGGCCGGCTACGCGATCGTGCTGGGCACGCAGTTGCTGTCGGGCATCGTGCTGCTCACCGGCAACGAGCTGCTGGTCGGCTTCTACACGCGCGATGCGGCGGTGGCAACGCTGGCGGCATCCCTGCTGCTGTACGCGGCGGCGTTCCAGTTCCCCGACGGCGTGCAGGTGCTTTCGGCCGGCGCGTTGCGCGGGCTGAAGGACACGCGCGTGCCGATGATCCTGGCCGCGGTGGCGTACTGGGGCATCGGCATGCCGCTGGGCGCCGGCCTGGGCCTGGGGCTGGGCTGGGGACCCAAGGGGATGTGGATCGGCCTGATCGCCGGCCTCACCTTCGCCGCGGTGCTGCTGTGCGTGCGATTCGTGCGCTCCAGCCATCCGGATCGGCTGATGATGCGCGGCCCGTAGCGGACTGGCCGACGCGTTCCGTGCCGGGCTAGACACGCCGTGACGCCCGGCCGTGTTACGAATGGCGGGTGATTCCGCGCCCGCCTGCGATTAGGCTGGATGCGTGACCCAGGAGCCCGTATGAACGACACGCCGCGTCGCGGCCCCATCGCCCGTTTCTTCGTCGGGCTGTGGGACGCGATGAACTTCACCCGCCGCCTCGTCCTCAACCTGCTGTTCTTCGCCGTGCTGCTGCTGTTCCTGGCGATCCTGGGCGCCGGACCCCGTACCAAGCCGCTGCAGGACCGCACCACGCTGGTGATCGAACCCGAAGGCGCGCTGGTCGAGCAGTACAGCTCCGATCCGCTCACGCGCGCGCTCGGCAAGGCGCTGGGCGAGCGCGGTGGCGAGGTGCAGCTGCGCGATCTGGTGCGTGCGCTCGATGCCGCGCGTCGCGACAAGCGCGTCGAACGCGTGGTGCTGCGCCTGGACAAGCTGCAGGCCGGCGGCATGGCGTCGCTGCGCGAGGTCGCCGATGCGATCGCACGCGTGCGCGCCAGCGGCAAGCAGGTCGTGGCCTTCTCCGAGATGATGGACCAGAAGCAGTACCTCCTGGCCGCGCAGGCCAACGAGGTGTTCTTGGACCCGATGGGCGGCATGCTGCTGGAAGGCCTCGGCCGCTACCGCACGTTCTATCGCGAGGGCCTGCAGGACAAGCTCGGCGTCGACGTGCACCTGTTCAAGGTGGGCGAGTACAAGTCGGCTGCCGAGCCGTACGTGCTCGACGCCGCGTCGCCGGAGGCGAAGGAAGCCGACCTGTACTGGATGAACGACGTGTGGCAGCGCTATCTGGCCGACGTCGCCAAGGCGCGCAAGCTCGACGCGGCCAAGCTCGCCCAGTCGATCGACGACATGCCCGCCGGCATCGCCGCCGCAAACGGCGACCTGGCCAAGTTCGCGCTGCAGGGCAGGATGGTCGACGGTCTGAAGACGCGCGAGCAGGTCGACGACCTGCTGGTGCAGCGTGGCGTCGCCGACGAGGACAGCGATGGCGGCTTCCGCCAGGCCTCGCTGGACGAATACCTGGCCGTCCTCGACAGCGGGCTGCAGGCGGTCGATCCGCGCCCGCAGGTCGCGGTGGTGGTGGCCGAGGGCGAGATCAGCGGTGGCGAACAGCCGCCGGGCAACATTGGTGGCGAATCGACCTCGCAGCTGCTGCGCGAAGCGCGCGACGACGAGAATGTGAAGGCCGTGGTGCTGCGCGTGGATTCGCCCGGTGGCGAGGTGTTCGCCTCCGAGCAGATCCGTCGCGAGATCGTCGAGCTGAAGAAGGCCGGCAAGCCGGTCGCCGTCTCGATGGGCGACCTGGCCGCGTCCGGCGGTTACTGGATCTCGATGGACGCCGACCGCATCTACGCCGACGCCTCCACCATCACCGGTTCGATCGGTATCTTCGGCCTGATCCCGACCATCCCGCGCGCGCTGGAGAAGATCGGCGTGCGCAGCGACGGCGTGGGCACCACGCGCTTCGCCGGTGCGTTCGACATCACCCGTCCGCTGCAGCCGGAAGTCGGCCAGGTCATCCAGTCGGTCATCGACAAGGGCTACCGCGATTTCACCGGCCGCGTCGCGACCGCGCGCAGGAAGCCGGTGGAACAGGTGGATGAAGTCGCGCGCGGCCGAGTGTGGACCGGTGCGCAGGCGAAGGAGCGCGGGCTGGTGGACGAACTCGGCGGCCTGCAGCAGGCGGTGGCGTTCGCCGCGACCAAGGCCAAGCTCGGCAAGCAGGGCGACTACCAGATCCGCTACATCGAGAAGGCCGCGACGCCGTTCGAACGTTTCTTCACCGGTCTGGTCGCCAGCCGCATGGGCGCGGCGACGCTGCAGCACTCGGATATCGCCCGCAGCCTGCTGGCCAAGGCCTCGCCGCAGGCCGCGGCCGACCTGCGCTTCCTGGAAGGTGCCATCGCGCCGACCCGCGGTGTGCCGGTGAAGGCGCTGGCGTACTGCTTCTGCGGGTTCTGAGCGGCGAGCGTCGCGAGGACGACCTGCGTGGCGCTTGAGCCCTCCCCTTCACGGGGAGGGTTGGGTGGGGCTGGTTGAAGCGCGCCGTACATGGGCGCTGCGGATCCCCGTAGGAGCGAGCTTGCTCGCGACCGGTGCGCCAGTCCTCGTCGCGAGCAAGCTCGCTCCTACGAAGACGAATCAGTTGTTGTCGCTCGCGCCTTCGGCCGCCTCGATGGCCGCGCGCTGCGCGTCTGCCGCCGCCTTGACCTGATCCTCCACCTGCTGCGCCTTCTCGATCGGCGCCTGGATGGCATCGCGCAACTGCGTGGCCTGCGGTTCGACCGGCCGCTCCTTCTCGGGCGGCTTCGGCCTGGAGCAGGCGACCAGCAGGAACATCACGATCGTGGCACACAGCAGCGTACGCATGGCGGGATCCTCCCAGGCTCGCCGGCTATGCTAACCGTGCCGCCGCGCGCGGCAAGCACGGCATGTGCCCCGCATCACGGATGCATTCCACACGGAGATCGCGATGGACCCGAAGCGTTGGCGACTGGACGGCCAGCTGTCCCTGGTCACGGGCGGCAGCGCCGGCATCGGCCGCGCGATCGCGCGCGAGCTGCTCGGCTTCGGCGCGGACGTGCTGCTGGCTGCGCGCGACGCCGCGGGGCTGGACGCGGCGCGCAGCGAACTGCTGGAAGACTTTCCCGATCGCGAGGTGCAGTGTTTCGTCGCCGACGTGGCCGACGAGGAGCAGCGCCGCGAACTGCTCGACTGGGTCGAGGATTTCGGCGAAGGGCTGCACATCCTGGTCAACAACGCCGGTGGCAACCTCACCAAGGCGGCGACGGAATACACCGAGGACGAATGGCGGCAGGTGTTCGAGGTAAACCTGTTCTCGGCGTTCGAGATCTCGCGCTATGCGCATCCGCTGCTGACGCGCCATGCCAGCTCCAGCATCGTCAACGTCGGCAGCGTGTCGGGTTCCATCCACGTGCGCACCGGCGCGCCGTACGGCATGAGCAAGGCCGCGATGCACCAGATGACGCGCAACCTGGCGGTGGAGTGGGCCGAGGACGGCATCCGCGTCAACGCGGTGGCGCCGTGGTACATCCGCACGCGCCGCACGTCGGACAAACTGGCCGATCCGGACTACCTGGACGAAGTGTTGCTGCGCACGCCGCTGGGCCGCATCGGCGAGCCGGAAGAAGTCGCTGCGGCGGTGGTGTTCCTGTGCGTGCCCGCATCGGCGTACATCACCGGCGAATGCATCGCGGTGGACGGCGGCTTCCTGCGTTACGGCTTCTGACGCGCTGCACGCGCCGCGTCGCGCCAAGCGGACCGCATGCACGCGGTCTGCAACTTTCCGAATGCGCGACATGAGATCTGCGCAAAATAAAGGCCGCCAGACGGGTGTTGAGCGTCCGGCGGCCCGTGACAGACGTTAAGTCTGTCGGTCACCTCAAGGATCAGCGGACTTTCGTCCGTGTGGTTCACCTCAAGGCATGCGTAGCGTACTGCGCGCGATGGTACGAACAGGTGAAGGTCTCGCCGTCGCAGCATGACCGATGCATAACGTGCGCGTGGGTTTCAATGGGCGTCACGCGAAGCGTGGAAGTGACGTGCCAGAGAAGCAGACCATCGAACGCGCGCGCCGCGACAAGCGCGAGGGAAAGTCGGCCAGCACGCAGGCCGGCGAGTTCGTGCGCGAGGAAATCGAACATGTCCGCGAAGGCAAGCACGGCGCGCGTTCGACGAAGCAGGCCATCGCGATCGGATTGTCGAAGGCGCGCCGCGCCGGAGTGAAACTGCAGCCGCCGGAAGACGCGCCCGCAGACGTCAGGCGCAAGGCACGACAGGATCTGGAAGCCGGCGAACACCCGCACAAGCCATCCGCGAAGCGATCGCGAGCGACGAAGCGGGCGCTGGAGGGCGAGGGCCAGCGTGCGGCCAGCAAGAAGGCACTTTCGTCGCAGGCGAAGAAGGCGGCAGCCAAGCGCACCGCGGGCGAACGCTCCGCTGCCGCGAAGAAGGCCGCGCGCACCAAGGGGCCCGCCAAGCGCTCCGCCGCGGCGAAGAAGGCGGCCAGGACGCGCAAGCGCGAGGGCTGAAGCCGGAGGCCGCATGCCCAGACACGCCGGTGCGCGCGAACGCATGATCCAGACGCATCTGCGCGGACGCGGCGTCCGCGACCCGCGCGTGCTCGCCGCGATGGCCGAAGTGCCGCGCGAACGTTTCGTCGATCCGGGCATGGAGGAGTTCGCCTACGAAGACAGCCCGTTGCCCATCGGCGAAGGGCAGACCATCTCGCAGCCGTACATCGTCGCGATGATGCTGGAAGCGGCGGAAATCGAGCCGGGCGATTGCGTGCTCGAGGTTGGTGCGGGATCGGGCTATGCCGCTGCGCTGATGGCGCGGCTGGGCCAGAAGGTGCACACGATCGAGCGCCATGCCTCGCTGGCGCGGCAGGCGCGCGCGCGACTGGACGAACTGGGCTATCACAACATCGACGTGCACGTGGGCGACGGCAGCAAGGGATGGCCGCGTGCCGCGCCGTTCGATGCGATCCTGGTGGCCGCGGGCGCGCCCGCGCCGCCGGAAGCCTTGCGCGAGCAGCTCGCCATCGGCGGGCGGCTGGTGATTCCGGTCGGCGACGAGGGGCAGGTACAGGAACTCGTCCGCATCCGCCGCATCGGTCGCGATGAATACGAGCAGGAGAGCCTGGGCGCGGTGATGTTCGTGCCGCTGGTAGGCGAGCAGGGCTGGACGGAGGACGGTCGCCGTTCGGCCAGTCGCCACATGGCGGGCGCGACGCGCGGCATCGATGCGTCCGAACTGATCGCGCTGTCCGCGCATGCGTTGCCCATGCCCGAGGACGACGCGTTCGCCGACGCGTTCGACCGGTTCGCGCAGGCACGCATCGTGCTGCTGGGCGAAAGCAGCCACGGCACGTCGGAGTTCTACCGCGCGCGTGCGGCCATCACGCGCAGGCTGGTGGAGCGGCACGGGTTCAACCTGATTGCCGTTGAAGCGGACTGGCCCGATGCAGCGATCATCAACCGGCACGTGCGGCATCTGCCGCGCAAGCCGCATCCGCCGGCCTTCGCTCGATTCCCGCAGTGGATGTGGCGCAACGAGGAAGTCGCGTCGCTGATCGCGTGGATGCGCCGCCATAACGAAGGGCGCGAACCGTCGCAGCAGGTGGGTTTCTACGGGCTGGACATCTACAGCCTGGGTGCATCGATAGAGGCGGTGCTGCGTTACCTCGACGAAGTGGACCCCGACGCGGCCGCGGTGGCGCGCGAACGCTACGGCTGCCTCACGCCGTGGCAGCAGTCGCCGGCCGTGTACGGACGCGCCGCGCTGCGCGCCGGCTACGCCATCTGCGAAGAAGCCGTGGTGCGCCAGTGTCGCGAACTGCTGGACAAGCGCCTGGGCGAGTTGGACGGGATGGCGTCGGACCACCTCGACGCGGCACAGAACGCGCGCTTGGTTGCGTCGGCCGAACGCTACTACCGCGTCATGTATTACGGCGGCGCGGAAAGCTGGAACCTGCGCGATTCGCACATGGCCGACACGCTCGACCAGCTGCTGCAGGCGCACGGTCCGCAGTCGAAGGCGATCGTGTGGGCCCACAACTCGCACATCGGCGATGCGCGTCATACCGACATGGGCCGTGCGCGCGGCGAACACAACATCGGCCAGCTCTGCCGCGAACGTCATCCTGACCAGACCGCGCTGATCGGTTTCGGTACCCACGCCGGCACGGTTGCCGCGGCCGACGACTGGGACGAACCGATGCAGGTGATGACGGTGCGTCCATCACGCAACGGCAGCTTCGAGCAGCTGTGCCAGCAAAGCGGCATCGAGCGCTTCATGCTCGACCTGCGCGAAGGTACCGACGAGGCGCTGCGCCGGCGCCTGTCCGAGCCGATGCTGGAGCGCTACATCGGCGTGATCTATCGCCCCGACACCGAACTGCAGAGTCATTACGCGCAGTCGGCACCGGCGCAGCAGTTCGATGCGTGGGTGTGGTTCGAACGCACGCGCGCCGTCTCGCCCATCGGCGATCAGACGGCTACGGGCGGCGAGGTTCCCGACACGTATCCCTTCGGCGTGTAGCCGCCCACGTCACGGTGCAATCGCGAACGTCTCGCCCGACGGCGTGGGGATGTCGAGCACCGGGATCTCGACGAAGCTCACCGCATCGCCGCCGTGGAAGATGCGATTGAGCGCCTTCGCCGGCTCGGTCTCGTCGTAGTTGCGCCCGCCGGTGTTGAGATTGCGCTCCAGACGCGGAAAGCTGCTGCTGGTGACATCCAGTCGGATGCGGTGCCCGCGCGGGACCAGGTAGGCGATGGAGCGCATCGGCACGTCCAGTACGTAACGCTTGCCGGGCGTCATCAGGCTGGGGCGCTCGACGCCGTCGCGATAGCGCGCGCGCAACGCGCCTTCCTGGATGCTGGTGGCGCGCCCGTCGGGCCATACGTGCACCAGCCGTGCGATGAAGTCGGTATCGGGCGCCGAGGACGACACCACCAGTTGCGCGCGCAGCGGTCCGGCGATGCGCAATGGCGAACGCAGCGGCGCCGAGGTGTAGACCAGCACGTCCTGGCGCGTTTCCACGTCGCGCTGGTCCTCGGGGCCGGAACGGATCGCCGGATCGCCCGCGCAGCACACCGGTCCGCCCCGCGACGGCACGGGATCGCGCGGGTCGTACAGGAACTCGTCGGACCGCGTGTCGCGCGAGGGCTGCAGCGACAGCACGCCGTCGCCGTCGCGGCCGTTGGCATGGCCGCGGCTGCCCAGGTACCACGGCTGCACGCGCGCTTCGGCTGGTGGCCAGGTCGTCGAGCCCAGCCAGCGCTGTTCGTTGAGCACGAAGAACAGATACGGCGGAAGCTTCGCCAGCCCGTCGCCGCGGCCGCGCAGCCAGTGGTCGAACCACGCCAGGTACCACTCGCGGTACGGCTGCGCCGCATTGCGCACCGGCAGCACGCCGAAGCGGCCCATGCCTGCGACGAGTTCATGCTCGCAGTGGTTGCCCGGCGCGATCACCACGTGCTGGCGTGGCGTATCCGGCGAATCGCGGCGAACCGCCTCGGCCAGGGCCAGCGTGCCGTCGATGCTGGGATCGCCCCAGGTGTCGATCACCAGTGCCGGCGTGGCCGCCCGGTCGCCGTCGAAGACGTAGTCCATCTCGCGCCAGCGCGGATCGCCCAGCGAGGTCTGCAGGAACTCCTCGTACGCATTCGCGCCCGGCCGCACGCGCCGCACCGCATCCAGCACCGGCCACTGGCGCATGCTGTCGGCGGTGTCCAGATCGTCCGGCCACGGGCCGTGCTCGTTGCGCACGCCGTGCTTCGAGAACCAGCCCGTCGTGGCGGCCAGCTGCAGCACGCCGCCTTCGAACGCGCCGAAGTAGGCGGCACGCCCCGAGACGCGACCCGCCGCGCCGCCAGCCGCCATCGGGACCATCGCCGCATGCGCGGGATGGTTGGCCCGGGCCAGTGCGTACTGCAGTTCGCCCAGCGCCGAGCAGCCGATGGTGCCGACCTTTCCGTTCGACCACGGCTGCCGGACGATCCACTCCAGCGTCGCGACGCCGTCCTGCGTGGCATGCCGCCACGGCACGAAATCGTCGCCTTCCGAACCGAACTTGCCGCGCACGTCCTGCACCAGCACGGCATAACCATGGCGCGCGAAGAACATGCCTTCGCCCAGCGCCTCGGCGTAGCGGCGGCGGTCGTAGGGCAGGCGCACGTACACGGTGGGCAGCGGCCCCTGCGCGCGGCGCGGCCGGTAAAGCGTGGCGGCCAGGCGCGTGCCGTCTGGCATGGCGATGCGTACGTCGTCGTCGATGCGCACGCCGAACACCAGCGCGCGCAACGGCTGCTGCCAGTGCGCGGGAATGCGTTCGCGCAGCGCGTAGGCGGCGCCGAGGGCGAGCAGCAGCGCCAGCAGCGCGGCCAGCACGATCCACCAGACGGGTCGCACTGCGGACAAGTCCATCTCCAAGCGGGCGTTCCCTGCGACGCGACGGCGGCGGCCGCCCGGTCTGTGCCTTCGGGCGGGCGAAGCGGTCCGTCGGTCCCCCTCCGCACCTGTTCCAACGTGTGGCGCGGGCGCGGACGGCCAGCGTGGCGCGCGTCAGCGGGTGCAGGTGCTCGCGCGAACGACGCCGCGCAGGCGCTCGATCTCGGCAGCCGGCAGCTGCGTGCGTCCGTCGTTGAAGAACGAGGCGGGGATCTCCGCTTCGCGCACGCGGCGCGCCCATGCGTCGCACAGGGCGGCCTCGGGCACGGCCTGGCACTGGTCTTCGACCATTTCGCAGGCCGCGCCACCGGCGCTTTCGCCGCGCCCATCCAGTCTGGTCACCTGCAGCGGCGCGCAACGCGGCGGCGGCTGCGCCTCCTCGCTCAGATAACGGTCGCCGCCCCGGGTGCGGCATTCGAACAGCGGCGGTGGCGGCGTGCGCGCGATCTCCTCCGCCGGTTTCGGCGGGGGCGTCGGCGCCGGTGCTGGAACGGGCGTCGGTGCAGGCGTGGCGGTCGTCGCCGGCACCGGCGTGACGAAGGCCGGCGGTGGTGCGGGAGGCGGCGTCTCGATCGTCCGCTTCTGCTGCTGCGTGCCCTTGGGGCAGGGGCGGTCGTTCTGCAGCGTGACCGCGCCGCTGGCGTCGGTGCAGCGGTAGATCACCACCTGCGCCGGCGACGCATGCGGCAACGCGACCAGGCAGGCCAGCAGCGTCGTTGCGCGCAGGCGCGCGCCGCATGCGCTGTGCATCAGGCGCCGCCGCAGTCGCGCGACAGGCGCGCGTCGATGCCGCGCTGCTGCGTGTCGATCTGGTGGCGCTCGCTCTGCAGCGCGCTGTTGTAGCGGCGCGCCAGTTCCCAGCGCTCGTCGCGCAGGCGCGCGCAGACTTCTTCCTGCGGCAGTGCGTGGCATTCGTCCTGGACCCAGGTGCCGGCACCGTAGGCCATCGCGTAATCGGAAGGACGGTCCGGTGGCGGACGCGACCTGTCGCCGATGCGCACGTCGTAACGCCCGTCGCCGCCGTTGAACTCGCCACCCACGCGCGCGTACAGGCCGGTGTCGTAACGCGGTCGCACCGGTACCGCCACCGGATAGCCGAGCGTCCACAGCGGCACCCAGCGCGGATTGCCGGCGGAGGTTTCGCTGAGGTACTGCGTGCCGTCGGGCGTGGTGCATTCGTACATCGGCTGCGGCGGCGTCACCACGACGTAGCGCGTCGGCGGCAGCGTGGCCGGCGTGGTGCCCGCCTGCGGCGCGGCCGGTTTGCGGCGCACGGGCGGCGCGTCCTTCGGGCGCTGCATTTCCCTGGTCTGCTGCGTTTCGCCCTTGCGGCAGGGTGTGTCGCGCAGGGTGAGGTTTCCCTTCGCATCGGTGCAGCGATAGACGGTGATGTCGGCGGCGCCGGTCCCGCCTGCCGCCAGCAGCAACGGAAGGATCAGAAGGCCGAAGGGGCGACGCGCACGCATGGGCACATCTTGCACCGGCCCCGTACGCGAAGGAAACGCGCGGGCCAAGTCACTGCACGGCGACATCCGGGTGATCTTCATGGCGGCCTCACTCGACGGCGGCGTTGCCGGCCAACGCCGGCGCGGCGACGCTAAGGCCGGCGTCGTTAACGCGGCGTGCTGCCGGAGCGAACGGCTCAGGCCCGGATCTGGGCGCCGGTGCGGGCGTCGCGGATCGCCGTCGGCGAGGTCAGCCCGCCGGTCTCGCCGGTACCCACTCCGTCCACCTCGGCGGCGACGCGTGGATCGAGTGCCTCGCGCGAGAACGCGGGCGGCTCGCCGGCCAGGTTCGCGCTGGTCGACACCAGCGGCCCGCCGAACGCGGCGCACAGCGCGATGACGTCCGGATGCGCGCTCACCCGCACCGCCACGCCGTCATGGCTGCCGGTGATCCAGCGCGGCACGCGCGCGGTGGTCGGCACGATCCAGGTATTCGGTCCGGGCCAGCTGTCCAGCACGGCCTGGCGCTGCGCCGGCTCCAGTGCCTCCCAGTCGAGCAGGCCATCGAACTGGTCGAGCGCGCCGGCGATCAGGATCACGCCCTTGTCCACCGGCCGCTGCTTGATCGCCAGCAGCCGCAACACCGCTGCTTCGTCGAACGGATCGCAGCCCAGTCCCCACACGGCTTCGGTGGGATACGCCACGACGCCTCCGCGCCGCAGCACCGCGGCGGCATCGCTCGGACTGAGGAAAACGTTCGTGTTCATCGTATCTGCGTGGGATGAAAATCGATTGACGCTGATTGGACGCGGATAAAGCGAACGAAAAAGCCTGTCGCGGGAGTTCAGACGACCCGAACTACATTGTCTGCGTCGTCTGCGAGATCTGCGTCCAATGATCTTCCTGTCGGACCCCGATCAACGCAGACGAGCGCGGATAAGCGAACGCGGACGGATGCCGGGCAAACCGATGGGCAGTCGTATCCATCGCTCTGTCCGTGTTCTCTGCGTGATCTGCGTCCACCATCTTTCCTCGGGACGCAGAACGACGCAGACAGGGCAAGGCGGTAACGGGGCTGCCGACGATGCGCTTCCGACGCATCATCCGCACTGTCTGCGGAATCCGCGTCAAGGGTCCCGCCTACGCCCTGGCCTTCTTCACCACCTTCTTGGCCGCCTTCTTCGCAGGCGCCTTGGTGGTTTTCTTGGCAACGGCCTTCTTCGCGGGCGCCTTTTTGGCCGTTGCCTTCTTGGCGGCCTTCTTCGCCGGTGCCTTGGCGGCGGCTTCCTTCTTCACCTTCACCGCCGGCTCCTTCTTCGCCGCGGCCTTCTTGCCGAAGCGCCCGCGCACCGGCTTGCCCGTGTCGGCCAGCAGCTGCGTGGCTTCCTCCAGCGTCAGCGACGCCGGCTCACGGTCCTTCGGGATCTTGCCGTTGAGCTTGCCGTCGCTGATGTACGGACCGAAGCGGCCGTTGAGCACCTGCACGTCGCTGCCATCCCACTGGCGGATGATGCGGTTGCGCGCGATCTCTTCCTTCTGCTCGATCAGGAACACCGCGCGCGCCAGGTCGATGGTGTACGGATCGTCTTCCTTGGTGAGCGAGGCGTACGTACTGCCGCGCTTGGCGAACGGGCCGAAGCGGCCGATGCCGACGCTGACCTCGTGGCCGTCGCTCTGGCCGAGCTTGCGCGGCAACTTGAACAGCTCCAGCGCGTCCTCCAGCGTGATGGTATGCATCGACTGGCCCGGACGGAGCGATGCGAACTCCAGCTTTTCGTCGGTGTCCTTGTCGCCGATCTGCGCGTACGGCCCGAAACGGCCCAGGCGCACGCTGACGGGCTTGCCGCTCTTGGGGTCCGTGCCCAGCTCGCGCGCGCCGGTGGCCTCGGAGCGGTCGACCGATTCGGTCTTGTCCTCGACCAGTTCCTTGAACGGGCCCCAGAACTTCTCCATCAGCGGCACCCATTCCTCTTCGCCGCGGCTCACCGCGTCGAGCTCGTCCTCGAGCTTGGCGGTGAAGTCGTAGTCGACGTAGCGGGTGAAGTGCGAGGACAGGAACTTCGACACCGCGCGGCCCACGTCGGACGGACGGAAGCTGCGGCCTTCCATCTCGACGTACTTGCGGAACAGCAGCGTCTGGATGATCGAGGCGTAGGTGGACGGACGGCCGATGCCGTATTCCTCCAGCGCCTTCACCAGCGCCGCTTCGGTGTAGCGCGGCGGCGGCTGGGTGAAATGCTGGTCGGCGTGGATGCGGTCCAGCGGCACGCGATCGCCGGTCTTCATCGCCGGGAGCTTGCGGCCTTCGTCCTCGTCCTCCGCGCCCTTGGTGTCCTTGCCTTCCTCGTACACGGCCAGGAAGCCCGGATCGACCACGGTCGTGCCCGAGGCGCGGAACGAATGCTCGCTGCCCGCGGCCAGGTCCACCGACACGGTGTTGAGCGTGGCCGGCACCATCTGCGAAGCGACGGCGCGTTTCCAGATCAGCTCGTACAGCCGGCGCTCGTCGTCGCTGAGGAAGCGCGCGACCTGCGCAGGCGTGCGCAGCGCGGAGCTGGGGCGAACCGCTTCGTGCGCTTCCTGGGCGTTCTTGGACTTGTTCTGGTAGGCGTTGGGCTTGTCCGGCAGCGCGCGCGTACCGTAATCGCGCGCGATCACGTCGCGGATCTCGCTCACCGCATCCACCGACAGCGTCACCGAGTCGGTACGCATGTAGGTGATCAGGCCGACCGTGCCTTCCTCGCCGATGGCCACGCCTTCGTACAGCTTCTGCGCGACCTGCATGGTCTTGCGCGTGGTGAAGCCGAGCTTGCGCGCGGCCTCCTGCTGCAGTGTGGAGGTGGTGAACGGCGGCGCCGGGCGGCGCTTGCGTTCCTTGCTGGCCACGTCGGTGACGTGCAGCGCGCCGGCGGCCGCGGCGGCGATGCGCTTGCGTGCGTCCTCGGCGGTGTCGCCGTCGGTGACCGTGAACTGCTCGAACTTCTTGCCGTCCAGCTTGGTCAGCTTGGCCGTGAATGCCTGCGTGGGATGCGCGCACTCGGCCTCGATGGTCCAGTACTCGCGGGCGACGAAGGCCTCGATCTCCTCCTCGCGCTCGACGATCATGCGCAGCGCCGGCGACTGCACGCGGCCGGCGGAGAGGCCGCGCTGCACCTTGCGCCACAGTACCGGCGACAGGTTGAAGCCCACCAGGTAATCCAGCGCGCGCCGCGCCTGCTGCGCATCGACCAGGTCGCTGGCGATGCTGCGCGGCTGGGTCATCGCTTCCTTGATGGCACGCGGGGTGATCTCGGTGAACACCACGCGGTGCAGCGGCTTGCCTTCCAGCAGGCCGCGCTCCTTCAGGATCTCGGCGATGTGCCAGCTGATCGCCTCGCCTTCGCGGTCCGGGTCGGTCGCCAGATAGAGCGCCTCGGCGCCCTTGGCGGCCTTGGCGATGGCGTCGACGTGCTTCTCGTTCTTGTCGATCAGGTCGTAGCGCATGGCGAAGCCGCGCTCGGGATCGACCGCGCCCTCCTTGGGCACCAGGTCGCGTACATGGCCGTAGGAGGCCAGGACGGTGAAGTCCTTGCCGAGGTACTTGTTGATCGTCTTGGCCTTGGCGGGCGATTCGACGATGAGGAGATTCTTGGCCATGGGGGCTCCGCAGGACCTGTCCCGGTGCTGCGATGGGGGCGGTGAGGGCTTGAGAAGGCTACGCCCGCGAGTTCCGGCGCGGGCGTCGAGGGGCTTCTCTTTTTCTATTGAGGCCATGCGCCTGCCGCGGCTGTCAAGCACGGCGGCGTGAAGCCCGCTGCCGGCCCCGCCCGCGGAGCCGGCTATTCAGCTGGAATCTCAGCCCACGCCGGCGGCGCGGCGCACGTAGTCCTGATAGGCCGGGATGGCGATGGCCATGATGATGCCCATGTACACGACCATCGCCAGGCCGCCCAGGATCAGCACAACGATGGCAACCACGCCCAGCCCGCGCTGCTGGCGGTCCGGATGCGCGGTGTAGGCCCAGCGGTCGACCACCAGCGTGCCGGCGGCCATGTCGTGCAGGCCGCGCTTGCGGTCCGTGAACGCGGCCATCAGGTAGCCGATGTAGAACGTGACGTAGCACAGCAGGTGCGAGGCCCAGCGGCCCAGCGCGTGGCCGCGGGCCAGCCGTTCGCCGCGCGAATCGGTGACCTTGATGCCCACCGCCATCTTGCCCAGCGTCGCCTGCGTGGAGGACGACTCGAACCCGATGTAGTACAGGCCGCTGATCACCGGGTAGGCCAGGTAGACGATGGCCAGCACCGCGCCGATCGCGCCGGCATTGGCCCCGCCGCCGCCCTGCATGGCCGCCGCCGCACTGATGCCCATCGCCAGCACGCCGACGAAGATCACCACGTAGTAGGCGATGGTGACCACGAGGGCGTCGATCATCAGCGCGGCGAAACGCTTCCAGAAGCCGGCATACACCACCTCGCCCGCGGCCGCGGGCCGATAGCCGGCGTCCACTTCGTTCAGCACCGCGCGCGGCGGCGCATAGGGGGAGGCGTACGGCGAGGCGTTGGATGCAGGCTCGAACGCAGCCCGCTCCGACGGCGCGCGCTCAACGGGTTCGAAACCCGACACCGGCGGAGCCGGCGGCAGCATCTCCGGCGCGGGCGGTGGCTCGACGGCCAGGCCGTCCAGGCTCAGGTCCTCGGAAAAGCGGTCCAGCGGCTGCCACTCACGCGCACCGGCGCGCCAGGCCAGCGTGTCGCGGCGGATCGTGCCGGAGCGGTAGGCCTCGCGCACGTCATCGGCCGCAAGCGGCCCGACGCGGCCCTGGCCGGGAAGGTGGTAGTACCAGTCGGTCATCGCGTTCCCCTGTCTGCATGGCGGGCGGCCGGTCGGCGGCGCCCGGCGCGCCTCCCCAGGCGCGCCCGTGTCGTGCAACCCGCGGTGCTCAGTGCACCGGTTCGGGCTCGTCCTCGAACATCTGCGTTTCCATCCACGCGTAGGCCGCTTCCGACCCCGGCTGGTTGAACAGCACCATCAGCACGACCCATTTCAGGTCGTCCAGGTCGATCTCGTCCTGGTCCAGCGCCATGGCACGGTCGAGCACCAGTTCGCGCTGGCCGGCGTCGAGCACGCCGTGCTGCTCCAGGAACAGCAGGAAGCCGCGGCATTCCACGTCCAGCTTGTCCAGCTCCGGCCCGAAGAACACCCGCACCGGACCATTGGCGCGCGGCGTCGCGGCGCTCGGCCTCTGCTGGGCCAGCGCGTCGAGCCATTCGAACGCCTTGTTGATCTCGGCGGGACTGAAACCTGCCTGGCCGAGTTCGTCGAAGAGGGGGCCGCTGCGGAGCGAATCCCGGTCGCGGACCAGGTCCGCATCGTCGGTGAAGTAGTGCTCGAAGAGGTAAAGCAGGACGTCCAGGATGCTTTCTTTCATTTCCCTCGGCCTGCGCCGCACGCGGCGCGGTGGGCAGAACTTGCGGGTGGCCCGCCGATGCGTCCGGTTACCCTGAACGGGAGCCTTCAGCGACTGCGGAAGTACCGGCCGTGCTGCGAAATTACACGGCCATCAAGCTCCATGAGCAGCAGCATGGAGGACACTGCCGCGGCCGTCAATCCGGTCCGCTCCACCAGTTGATCCATAGCGCTTGGGTCGTGGCCGAGGGCGTTCCACAAGTTCTGGTAGTCGGGATCGTCCCGTCCTGAACCGTGGGCGGCCTCGTCCACAGGCCGGCGAGACTCCTGGATGGGGGCCTGCAGGCGACTGCGCAAGTCCCCGGCCAGGAGCGCCGCCTGCGGCGCCAGCGCGGCGATCACCTCCGCTGCCGACTCCACCAGCCCGGCGCCGTCGCGGATCAGCCGGTGGCAGCCGCGGGCCAGCGGGTTGTGGATCGAACCCGGCACCGCGAACACCTCGCGGGCCGCTTCGGTCGCCAGCCGGGCGGTGATGAGCGCGCCGGAACGTTCGGCGGCCTCGATCACCAGCGTGCCCAGCGACAGGCCGGCGATGATCCGGTTGCGCGCCGGGAAGTGGAACTGCGCCGGCCCCGTGCCGGGCAGATATTCGCTGACCACCGCGCCGGCCTCGGCGATACGGGCGTGCAGGGCGGCATTGCTGCGGGGATACGGCACGTCGACCCCGGTACCGAGCACGGCCACCGTCAGGCCACCGCAATCCAGCGCGGCGTGGTGCGCGGCGCTGTCCACGCCTGCAGCCAGGCCGCTGACCACGCCCAGCCCGGACGCGGCCAGCGCGCGGGCGAAGTCGCGGGCGTTCTCGCGGCCGGCGGGCGTGGGCGAACGGCTCCCGACCACGGCCACGGACGGATGCCATAGCCGGGTCGGATCGCCTGCGACGAACAGCGCGAGCGGTGGATTCGGGCCGCGCCTGAGCGGGGGCGGATAGTCCGGGTCGTGCCAGCCGATCAGGTGGCTCCCCGGCGACTCCAGCCAGGCCAGCGCGCGCGCCGGCACGGCATGGGTGTCCGTCAACGACGCGATCTGTTCCGGCGACAGGCCGGCATTGCGCCACGCGCCCGGTCCGGCATCCAGCGCGACGGCGGCACTGCCGTGCTGGTCGAGGAGGTCGCGGCGAACGTCGCTGGCGCCGCGGGCGGCGACCAGGCGGAGCAGGGCAAGGGTGTCTTCGGTAGAGGTCGTCTGCATCGCGCCACGCTAGCCCCAAAACACCGACGGCGCCCTGGGGCGCCGTCGGATGCATCGGTAGGAATCGTCCGGAACGTGCCGGCGCGGGTCCTTAGTTGGTCGCGTCCGGGTGCTTCAGGCGATAGCCCAGGCGGGTCGGACGGATGCCGTCCATGACCAGCGCGTAGCTGACCTTGTCGAAGGTGCGGAACACCATGACGTGGCTGGCGAACTCGTCCGGCATCTTGACCTTGCTGCCGCGGCTGAACGCATCCGGGCTGCGGTCCGCATTGCCGACCACGCGGTCCACTTCGACGCTGCCCTGGCGCCAGGTCGAGAACACCGTGCCGTTGTCCACGCCGTCCAGCGAGCCGACCGACAGCGCGACCACGTCGCGGGTGCCGCCGGTGGTGACCATGTCGGTGACGGCGATGATGCGCGCCTTCTCGACCGGGATCTCCTGGTTCGGCGCGTGCGGCATGAACTGCAGGTCGTACGGCTGCGCCTCGACGGGGATCAGGCGGTCGCCGACGCGCACTTCCGTGCCGATACCGTCAATGACGAACGTGGCGGCTTCGGCATCGCCGACGATGCCGCGGCTGATCGTGCCGGTGGTCATCTTGGTCAGCTCGTAGCCCAGGAAGTCGCCGCCGCTCGGCGGGATCTGGTAGGCCCACAGCGACTCGGTGCCCCACAGACGCTTGCCCTGGAAATCCAGCGACTGCGCGCGGCGACCGGAGTTCTCGCAGCAGCGGTCCGGATCGATGCTGACGTAACGCTGGGTCGGGCGCACCACCATGTAGCGCTGGCCGGGCTGCGCGTCCGGCAGGCCCTTGATGTAGGCGACCTGGTTCAGGCTGCTGCGCAGGCGGTCTTCTTCCAGGCCGACCACGTACGGCAGGCTCTCGAACTCGTCGACGACGCGCAGGTCCTTCAGGAAGGCCTCGACGTCGGACAGCGGGATGGCGTTGATCGGCGCTTCCTGGCGCGGGCCTTCCTGCACCGCGACGCGGTCGAGGTAGGCCAGCGACAGCACGTCGCCCGGGTAGATGAGATGGGGATTCTTGACCTGCGGGTTGGCCTGCCAGATCTCCGGCCACAGCCACGGCTTCTTCAGGAAGCGGCCGGCGATGTCCCAGAGGGTGTCGCCCTTCTTCACCACGTAGGTGTCCGGATGTCCGCCCGCGATTTCCGCGGCGACGCCGTAGGTGGCGATGGTGAGCAGCGCAGCGGCCATCACCGTGCGCAACGGTTTGAACATGATGCCCATCTGGCAATCCCCTTACCGCCCCTGACGCTGCCCCCGGCAGCTTCCCAGCACGCTCGTGTGAGAGCGGGGCCCCGCGGCACTATAGCCCAGAAGAACCGCGGGGTTGCAAGCGTTGGCAGACGATAACGGGGTTACAATCACGCTACTTCTTGTGGTTGTGACACACGCCCCCATTTCGACGCCATGACCCTGCTTCCCATCCTCGAATTCCCCGATCCGCGCCTGCGCACCGTCGCCGCGCCGGTCGATCCCGCGCGTGTGACCAGCGCCGAATTCCAGACGCTGCTCGACGACATGTTCGAGACCATGTACGAGGCGCCGGGCATCGGTCTGGCGGCCAGCCAGGTGGACGTGCACCAGCGCTTCATGGTCATCGACGTCACCGAGGAGAAGAACCAGCCGCTGGTCTTCATCAATCCGGAGATCGTCGCGCGCGATGGCGAGCAGGTGTACCAGGAGGGCTGCCTCTCGGTGCCCGGCATCTTCGCCGACGTCACCCGCGCCAACCAGATCACCGTGAAGTTCCTGGACCGCAACGCGCAGGAACAGGCGCTCGATGCCGACGGCCTGCTGGCGGTGTGCATCCAGCACGAGATGGACCACCTGGCCGGCAAGCTGTTCGTCGACTACCTCTCGCCGCTCAAGCGCGAGATGGTGCGCAAGAAGCTGGCCAAGCAGCGTCGCCAGGCCGCAGCCTGACGTTTCGCCAGCGGAAGCGTATGTGGCGGGCGGGGAACAGTCGTTTCCCGCTTCATTGCTTTCCGCAGGCTGCCATCGTCGTAACGCCTGACGACCTGCGCTGTATCTAACGCGCCAGCGCCGTGTCCCCCTTGCCGTTTGACCTTCCCTCGTTCCTGGACTCCGCATGCGCCTAGTCTTCGCCGGCACCCCCGACTTCGCCGTTCCGTGCCTGCGCGCGGCCGCGCAGCGCAACGAGGTGGTGGCGGTGTACACGCAGCCGGACCGTCCGGCCGGGCGTGGTCGTGAGCTCACGCCTTCGCCCGTGAAGCGCGAGGCGCTGTTGCGCGGCATCCCGGTGCTGCAGCCGGAAAACTTCAAAAGCGCGATCTCGAAGGATGCGCTGCGCGCGCTGGAGCCGGACCTGATGATCGTGGTGGCCTACGGTCTGATCCTGCCGCAGTCGGTGCTGGACATCCCCACCTACGGCTGCTGGAACGTGCACGCCTCGCTGCTGCCGCGCTGGCGCGGTGCCGCGCCGATCCAGCGTGCCATCGAGGCCGGCGACACCCACAGTGGCGTATGCCTGATGCAGATGGAGAGGGGGCTGGATACCGGTCCGGTACTGCTGTCGCAGTCCACGCCCATCGGCGAGCACGAAACCGGCGGGCAGCTGCACGACCGCCTGTCGCAGCTCGGCGCGCAGGTGCTGTCGGACGGGCTGGGCCTGTTGCGCGCGAGCCTGCGTCCGGTGCCGCAGCCGCAGCCGGAAGAGGGCGTCACCTACGCGCACAAGCTGGACAAGAGCGAAGCGCGTCTGGACTGGACGCAGCCGGCGCGCACGCTGGCGAACAAGGTGCGGGCGTTCAATCCCTGGCCGATGGCCGAAGCGATGCTCGCCGGCGAGCGCCTGCGCTTGCACGGTGCCATCGCCCTGGACGAGGCGCATGGCGCTGAACCCGGCACCCTGCTGCGCGCCTCGCGCGACGGACTGGACGTGGCCTGCGGTGACGGCGTGCTGCGCATCCGCGTGCTGCAGCGCGAAGGCGGCAAGGCCATCACCGCCGCCGACTACCTCAACGCGCGTCGCGACCTCGTCCGCTGACGCGTCCGTACGCGTCGCTGCGCTATGGATGAGCCGTCGCCCGCGCCGAAATTCCGCGAACTGTCGCTGGAGCACGCATGAAGCCTTCCCCCGGCGTACAACCCCGCGTGATCGCCGCCCGCGTCGTCGACGCGGTGCTGCACCAGGGCCGCTCGCTCAAGGCCGAACTCGCGCAGGCGCTTCCGGCGCTCGCCGATCCGCGCGATCGCGCGCTGGTCGAGGCGATGTGCTTTGCGGTGCTGCGCGAGCCGGCGCGCTTCGAGGCCGCTCTCTCGGCGTGGATGCCCAAGCCGCTGCCGCGACGCGACAACGAGCTGAAGGCACTGTTGTATGTTGGGCTGGCGCAACTCGATCCGCTGGCCTTGCCGGCGCATGCCGCCCTCGCGGCGACGGTCGATGCCGCGCGCTCGATGAAGCGCAACCACCAGGCCGGGCTCGTCAACGCGTTGCTGCGCCGCGCGCAGCGCGAAGGCATTGCCAAGGCCGACGTTCGTGCGCACTGGCCACGCTGGCTGCGTGAGCGTGTCGTCGCCGACTGGCCGCAGGACGAAGAGGCCGTGTTCCAGGCCAGCGCCGCCGAGCCGCCGATGTGGTTGCGCGTGAATCGTCGGATGACCGCGCCCGAGGCGTATCGCGACCAGTTGGCACAGGCCGGACTGCACGCGCAGACCGACGATGCCGCGTCCGACGCCCTGCGCCTGGACGCGCCGGTTCCGGTGGCCGCGTTGCCCGGCTTCGACGACGGTGTCGTGTCGATCCAGGATGCCTCCGCGCAACTCGTCGCCGATGCGCTGGCGCCAGCCCACGGTGCACGCGTGCTCGACGCCTGCGTCGCGCCGGGCGGCAAGGCCGCGCACCTGCTCGAACGCGACCCATCGCTGCAGCTCACCGCCGTCGACATCGATGCGCAACGCCTGCAGCGCGTGCGCGGCAACCTGCAGCGCCTCGGCCTGCACGATGCCGCGCGGCTGATCGCGGCGGATGCGGCGGATACCGCGGCGTGGTGGGACGGCGTGCCATTCGATGCGGTGCTGCTGGACGCGCCGTGCTCGGCGACCGGCATCGTGCGTCGCCAGCCCGACGTGCTGTTGCATCGCCGCGCCTCCGACTTGGATGCATTGGGCGCCACGCAGGCGCGCCTGCTCGACGCGCTGTGGACCACCGTCGCACCCGGCGGCGTGCTGCTGTACGCGACGTGCTCGATCCTGAAGGCAGAGAACGAAGCGCAGGTCGATGCGTTTCTCGCGCGCACTCCGGATGCGCAGGCCGAGTCGCTCGATGAGCGCTACGGTCGTGCGGCCGGCCCCGGTCGTCAACGCTTGTCCGGCGAACGCGGTTACGACGGCTTCTACTACGCACGACTGCGCAAACGGCCGGCGTAACGGGTTTCCAACTCCGCTGAAGCAGGCCGCGCTTATCATCCGCAGCCATGCCGACCTCCGCCCCAACCAGTACCGCGCGCCGCGACACCTGGGTGTTCTGGATCATTGCCGTGCTGGTGCTCGGCGCAGGCATTGGCCTGCGCGATCCATGGCCCGCCGACGAGCCGCGCTTCACCCTTGTCGCCAAACAGATGGTCGAGAGCGGCGACTGGTTGTTCCCGCATCGCGGCCACGAGTTGTATTCGGACAAGCCGCCGTTGTTCATGTGGCTGCAGGCGATCTTCTACTCGCTGTTGGGCAACTGGCGCATCGCCTTCCTGCTGCCGTCGTTGCTGGCAGCGCTGGGCACGCTGTGGTGCGTGGTGGACTTGGGCACGCGGCTGTGGACGCGCCGCGTCGGCGTGTATGCCGGCTACGCGCTGCTGTTCGCGCTGCAGTTCACCTGGCAGGCCAAGAAGGCGCAGATCGATCCGCTGGTGGTGTTCTGGATCACGCTGGCCAACTACGGACTGCTGCGCCACGTGCTGCAGGTGGCGCGCAATCGCGGGCCCGACTGGACGATGTGGATGCTCGGCTGGGCCGCGGCCGCGCTGGGCACGATCAGCAAGGGCGTGGGTGCCATCGCGCTGCTGATGCTGCTGCCTGCGGGCATCGCGTCGCTGCGCGGCTGGGACGTGAAGGTCCACGTGCGCAGCGCGAAATTCTGGCTGGGGCCGCTCGCGTTCGTGCTCGCGGCCTGCGTGTGGCTGGTGCCGATGCTGGTCGCCGCCATCGGCAATGCGAGTCCGGAGTACCGCGCCTACGTGGACGACATCCTGGTGCGACAGACGGCCAAGCGTTACGGGAACTCGTGGGATCACGGCCAGCCGTTCTGGTACTTCCTCGAAGTGATGGCCACGATGTGGCTGCCGACGATCCTGGCGCTGCCATGGGCGATTCCGGCATGGCGCCGCCGCCTGTGCCGACGCGATCCGCGTTACCTGCTGCCGCTGGCGTGGTGGGCGCTGGTGATCGTGTTCTTCACCATTCCCAACGGCAAGCGCGACATGTACATCCTGCCCGCGCTGCCGATGATGGCGCTGGCGCTCGGCCCGCTGCTGCCGGGCCTGATGCGCAAGCTCGCCGTGCGTCGCGTGGCGTGGGGCTTCACCGCGCTCTTCGCGGTGGCGCTGCTGGCGGGCGGCTTGGCGATATGGTTCGGCGATCCGGGTTTCGAGCGCCGCTTCGTTGCCGAACGTTCGCTGCAGGACGAATCGCGCACGTTGGCGGCCGCCATCGCGGCCATTGGCGCGTTCGGCATCGGCTGCCTGCTCTGGGCGGGGCGACGACGTCCGTTCGCGGCGATGATCGCCACGCTGTCGGGGCTGTGGGTGGTATTCGGCCTGGTGCTGGCGCCGCTGCTCAACGACTCGTCATCCGCGCGCGGACTGATGACCGAAGTCGGCCGCCGCATCGGCCCGGACGCCGAACTTGGCCTGGTCGCCTGGCGTGAACAGAACCTGCTGATGGCCGACCGCAAGGTCGCCGAGTTCGGCTTCAAGGTCGACTTCAAGGAACAGATGCGTCGCGGCCTGGCGTGGCAGGCGCAGTCGCCGCAGACGCGCTGGCTGCTGGTGCAGGACGTCGCACTGGCCGAATGCGTCGACGTCGCGCGCACGCAGCACCTGGGTAACGCGAACCGCCGCGGCTGGACGCTGGTGCCGGGTGAGGCGGCGTCTGGCTGCCGGTGAATTCGTTTCGACGCGGATCGACGCAGAGAACGCGGATAAAGCGAAAAACTTGTAGGAGAACAATCGTCGAATGCGATGGTTGCTGGCCAGCCCTACAACGCACCGCCGCTTGATTCGCCTTTTGGCGTTATCTGCGTTCTCTGCGTCCATCTGCGTCAAAAAGAAACGCTAGCCAACCTCGCGCAGATCCGGCAACGGATGCTCGGCGAATTCGGCGATGTGGCGATCCAGGCCGAGCGGGCTGCGCACGCGGCCGGTGGCGCGGGTGTCGGCGAGCAGTCCGTCATTCGGGCTGGCACCCTCTTCGTGGCGCTCCTGGTGGTAGAGGTGGGTCGCCAGCCCGGCAAAGCGCAGCGACCGGCGCTTCAGACCGGCGTGGAATGCGCGCACGGCCAGGTCCTTGTCCTCGCGGCCCCAGCCTTCGAAACGCTCGTCGAAGCCGTTGAGCTTCACCAAATCCGAGCGCCACCAGCCCTGGTTGCAGGTCTTGATCGCGTTACCGCTCTGGCCTTCTGTCGTGCGCAGCGACAGCGCGGCGAGCGGCGGAATGCGCAACGTATGGCGGCGACGCGTGAGGCCGCGGTCGAAGAAGCCGAGTTGATCCGTCTCGTGCGAGAGCAGCCGCTCGCGGCCTTCCTCGTCGGTCAGCACGCGCATGCCCTGCACGAACGTGCCGGGCTTGGCCGCCCAGACGTGGTCGGCGACGAAGCGCGGATGCGCGACCATGTCGCCGTCCAGCAGCAGCACGTAGTCGCCCGACGTCGCCGCGATCGCACGATTGCGCGCCAGCGATACGCGGAAGCCCTTGTCCTCCACCCAACTGTGGCGCAGCGGCACCGGGTAGTCCGTCGCGACGCGCTCCAGCATCGCGCGCGTGTCCTCGCGCGAGCCGTCGTCCGCGACGACCACTTCGTGCGGCAGCCTGTCCTGGCGCGCGAGCGCCTCCAGCGCCAGTTCCAGCGCCTGCGGCCAGTTGTACGTGGTGATGACCACGCTGGGGCGCAGGGGCTGGCCGCTCATCGCTCGGCTCCCGGTTCGGGTGTCGTGACCGGTTGGCCGTTCTGCAGCATCCACAACATGATGGTCTTCTGGCGTACGTAGTTGGCGCGGACGTAGGCGTAGACGAGCCCGTGCCAGCCGTCGAGGAAGCCGCCGCGCAGCACGTAGCCGCGCCAGAACCGCCAGGCCGGCGACAGCACCAGCTTGCCCGGCGTGGCGCGCTTGCCGCGTGCGTAGTCGTGCTCGGCCATCATGCGCGCGTAGCGCTGCGTCTTGACGAGCTGCTGCTCCAGCGAACGGTACGGGTAGTGGATCAGGTCGCCTGCCAGCGTGCGCACGGGACCATCGACGCTCGCCGCCTCGTGCACTTCCCGCTTGCCGCGCCACCCACCGCGGCGGCGATCGAACAGGCGCAGCACGCGATCCGGATACGCGTTGCCGTGACGCAGGAAGCGCCCGAAGTACTCGCTCAGGCGCGCGAAGCGATAGCCCGCAGCGTCGGCAAATCCGCCGGCTCGCGCGGCCTCGATCGAGGTGCGCAATGCGTCGCCTACGCGCTCGTCCGCGTCCAGGCACAGTACCCAGTCGTGCGCGGCCTGCTCCACCGCGAACTGCTTCTGGCTGCGGAATCCATCGAACGGGCGCTGGATGACGCGCGCGCCCAGCCCCGCCGCGATGTCCGCCGTGGCGTCGGTCGAATGCGAATCCACCACAACCACCTCGTCGCAGAACGCCAGCGAGGCGATGCAGTCGCCGATGCGGTCGGCTTCGTTGAACGCGATAATGCAGGCCGAGACGGGCACCGCGCGTGCATCCGCCTGCCGCGACGGCGCCGCCGGCGTTTCGTGCATCGATGGATTCGAGGAAGCGTTGATGGCCGACTACCTGTTGTTCGCGAGCGAGCGCTATGCACTGCCCATCCTGCAGCCGCTGGCGCAGGCGCTGCAAGCGGCCGGACACGGCGTGCACGCCTGGTTCGTGGACGGCGCGGCCGGTGCCGCGCTGCCGCCGCCGGTGCGCATGATAGGCCTGCGCGAGGCGGTCGCGCTGAGGCCCCGTGCGGTCTTCAGCGCCGCGAACTGGGTGCCCACCTTCGTCACGGGCGCCAAGGTCCAGCTCTTCCACGGTTTCAACGTGGAAAAGCGCTCCGATCAGCGCGGTCACTTCCGCGTACGCGGGCTGTTCGACCTGTACTGCACGCAGGGCCCGGCGACCACCGCGCCCTTCCAGGCGCTCGCGGCGCAGGCAGGGCATTTCGCAGTGGTCGAGACCGGCTGGCCGAAGCTCGACCCGTTGTTCCGGGACGATGGCGGTGCCGCGGCGCACATGCGCGCGCCAGCCGGAACGCGCCCGGTGGTGATGTTCGCGTCGACGTTCACCGAACGGCTGAGCGCGGCCCCGCACCTGCTCGACGTCATCGCTGCGGAGGTTGCCCGCGGCGACCGCTACTGGCTGCTGACCCTGCATCCCAAGTGTCCGCCGGAGCTGTTCCAGCGCTATCGGTCGCTCGTGGGGCCCAACGCGACATTCTTCGAGACCGAACAACTGGTGACCGCGCAACGCGCGGCCGACGTGCTGCTGGCCGACACCACATCGGTAGTGTCGGAGTTCGTTGTGCAGCGCAAGCCGGTGGTGACGTTCCGCAATCGCGCGCCGAAGCCGCACATGCTGGATTTCGACGATCCCAGCCTGTTGCCGGCAATGCTGGAACGTGCGTTTGCGCCCACGCTGGAGCTGCAGCAGGCGCTGACGGCATACGCCGACGCAATCCATCCGTATCGCGACGGCCGCTCATCCGAACGCGTGCTTGCCGCGACGGAAGCGCTGCTGGGTGGCGAACTGGGCCGGCTGCGTCGCAAGCCGCTGTCGACGTGGCTGCGGCGGCTACAGATTCGCCAACAACTGGGCTACTGGGGTCCGTAGCCGAACGTGATCACCAGCGCAGCGGCCGCTTCGCCAGCGCGCGCGACAAGGTTTCGTACAACGCCCGCGCCTCCGCCACCGGCAGGAAACGCACCCGCAAGGGCGGCGACATGGCTCCCGCGCCGGCCGTGTCCAGCCACAGCGTCGCGGTGCCGCAGCGGCGGTCGATGGGCGAGCGTGTCAGGTGCAGGGCCTGCAGCTTGTCGAGTTCGGCGAAACGCCAGTGGCGGGTCCACCAGCCTTCGCGCACGGCGATGAGTTCGTCGCTGGTGGCATACGCCGCGCGCAGGGCACGGCGGCGCGCCTTGAACGCGGCCCATGGCAGCCAGGCCAGTGCCAGCAGCCCCCACGCGCCGAAACGCCACGACAGAGCCACCGTCGCGATGGCCACCAGCGGCAGCGACGGCAGGAACAAGCGCCACCAGCTCGACGCCGGCAACGGTTGCCACTGCAGCTGCGGCCAGCCCGCGCGCGGCAGCAGGTGGGTGATGAGTTCGTCGCAGGCCTGCGGCGTGGCGATCGGCGCCAGCTCGCGCAATGCGCGCTGCTGCTGGCCGTCTTCGGCCACCGCGGTGTCGATTTCCAGGCTGCGGCGCTTCAGCCAGCGATGCAGCACGCCTTCGCGCAGCGTCCAGGCCTGGATCCGGCGCCGCGACGCGCTGGTGCGCCAACGTGCGAGCAGGCCGCGTTCCACGGTGAGGCGCCGGCCGATCTCGCTCAGGTGGAAGCCGTAATACTGCAGCAGCGCCAACAGGATCGAGAACAGCCGCAGCGCCGCGACCACCAATGCGACGAGCGTGAGCCCGGCGGCGACGTAGTGAATGACGCCGAAGTCATGCGAGCCGGCGTAGCCGAACATCCATTTGCTCACTACTTCGAACGTGTTCGGCAGCACGCGCGGACTGGCCTGCGACACGGCCGCAGCGGCAGCGCCGACCACGATCATGCCGCGGTTGGACACCAGTCCGAGCCGCAGCACCTCGCCGAGCGGCATCGCGAGCAGCGTGGTGCCCGCGGGCTCGGTGGAGGTTTCTCCCGCGACTGCTGCAGCACCGCGGCGACGCACCAGCGCTTCCAGCGCCAGTGCATCGTCCAGACGCAACACGCGCATTTCCGCCTCGGGCTTGCGGCCGCCGGCCGACTCCAGGCGCACCTCGGCCACGCCGAACAGCCGGTGCAGCATCGACTGCTGCAGCGCGACGTTGTGGATGCGCGCGAACGGAATCACCCGCAGGCTGCGTTCGAGCAGGCCGCTGCGCACCACCAGGTGGTCGCCGGCCACGCCGTAGCGATAGGTGAAGTACTGCCACAGCGACAGCAGCACCAGCGCGCCGACGCCGATCAGCGGCCAGAGCTCATCACGATCGCCGCGGCCGAACACCACCAGCACGAACAGCGGCAGGATGAACTGCTTGAGCTGCTGCAGCAGCACGAACAGCCACGACATCGGATGCAGGCGGCGTTCGGCTGCAGTGGCATCTGCGGGCGACGCGGGCGGCACGCCCGGCGGCAAGGGCTCAGGCGTCGTCATCGTGATCGATCTGCCGGCCCAGCCGGTCGCGCAGGCGCTCGGCGTCGCCTTCGTCCAGGTGCGGCACGGTCACGGCGCTATGGCGCGTGCCCGCGGTGTGCACCACGAGCGTTGCCAGACGGCGCTGCCGTTGCAGCGGTCCGCGCTTGAGGTCGAGGTGTTGCACACGCGTGGCGGGCACGCGGGTCTCGCGCTGCCACAGTCGGCCGCGCCGGATCGCCAGGCCGTCGGCATCCAGCTTCCAGTACGTGTAGCGGTATTGCTTGCCGCCGATCCACGCGCCCAGCACCAGCGCGACCGCCAGCAGCGCCGGCACGATCAGCCACGTATCCAGCATTCGCGACAGCACGAAGCCCGGCACCGCGCAGGCGAACACGAACGGCAGCGTCGCGCCCAGCACGCACAGCAGCCGGGCGCGCGCCGGCAACGGGTGCCAGTCGGCATCGGCCAGACCGTCGGCGATCGGTGCTGCGAGGGTGGAGTCGTTCATTCACTCATCTCGAAGACGTTGTACGGCTGCACCCGGTCTCGCGTGGAATGGTATGGCGCTGGTCGATGCGCAGCGGACCGTCCTCAAGGCCAGTTCGTGCGCGGCCGCTAGCGATTCCAGTACGGGTTCTCTTCCCCCGAACCCGGCGGCCGCAGCGTATAGCGTTTGTAGGTCCACTGGTATTGGGCGGGGTCGCGGCGCGCGATGCCCTCCACCGCTTCGTTGAGTGCGGCCACCGCCACTTTCGGATCGGGGTCGGACACCGCTGCGGGCGCGGCCTGGATGTGCAGCGCGAAGCCGGGATGGTCGGCGTGCGTGTCCACGCGCTCGCACCAGGCGAACAGCACCGCAGCGCCGGTGCGCGAGGCCAATCGGCCCAGCAGCGTCATGGTCAAGGCCTGCACGCCGAAGAACGGCGCGAATTCGCCGTCGCCCGCCTTTGGTTGCTGGTCGGGAAGGATGCCGACCACGCCGCCGTCGTTGAGGCGCTTGAACAACTGCCGGATGGCCGGCCCCTCCGCGCGCACCTGGGTCACGCGCTCGGCTTCGCCCGGCTGCTCGTGGTCGGCGCGCACCAGGTTGAGGAAGGCCTCGACCACGGCCGATTCGGGCGGCCGGTACAAGATCGCCAGCGGCGTGCGCCAGGCCAGCCACTGGTTGAGCAGCTCCCAGTTGCCGTGGTGCGGGGCGGCGATGATCACCCCCTTGCCGGCGGCGATCGCCTGGTCCATCAGTTCCGTGCCGTGCTGCTCGCGCAGCAGCGCCAGGTTCTCGGCGTGCGGGCGGGTCCACAGACGGACGGTCTCCAGCACCTGGCGCGCGGTCGTCCTGAGGATCGCCGCGTGCAGCGCGTCGCGCTCCGAGGGCAGAAGCTCGGGGTAGGCCAGTTCCAGGTTGATCCGCACCACCCGGCTCTCGCGCACGTCGCGCCAGCGCCACCAGGACGCGAGCAGGTCGCCCAGGCGCAACAGCCACGGCCACGGCAGGCGGCCGACCAGGGAGGCGAGGGCGTACAGCAGGCGCGCGGCGATCCGGTTCATCCGCACCAGTCTACCGGGCGAGGTTGACCCGCCCGGGCGCGCCCGACAGCATCGGCGCTCCGGTCGTACGAAGGCTCCGCATGCTCGCCCTTATCCAGCGTGTCACCCAGGCCAGCGTCGTGGTGGAAGGGGAAACCGTCGGCGCCATCGGTCCCGGACTGCTCGCGTTGGTGGGGGTTGAACCGGAGGACGGCGGGCCGCAGATCGCGCGCATGGCCGACCGGCTGCTCGGATACCGTGTATTTGCCGACGAGGCCGGACGCATGAACCGCAGCCTCGCCGACACCGGGGGCGGGTTGCTGCTGGTCAGCCAGTTCACCCTGGCGGCCGACACCAGCAGTGGCATGCGCCCGGGCTTCAGCACCGCCGCGGCACCGCAACTGGCTGAACCATTGTTCAGCCGTCTGGTCGAAACCTGCAGACAAAGGCACGCCGGGGGGGTGGAAACGGGGCGGTTCGGCGCCCATATGGTGATCAGCCTGGTCAACGACGGCCCGGTCACCTTCCTCCTGCGGTCCTGAAGCGCCGTCCCGACCGGGCTGGCCTGTTATACTGGAACGTTCCCCATCCTCTCACTAGCGCGGTGGCGCAGCCCATGGCCAACGAACGTCAGCCCCCCTCCTCCGATATCAAGCAGTTGATCAGCAAGGGCCTGGAGCAGGGCTACCTGACCTATGCCGAGGTCAACGATCACCTGCCCGACGACCTGGTCGATGCCGAGCAGATCGAAGACATCATCGGCATGATCAACGGCATGGGCATCGAGGTCCACGAAGTGGCCCCCGATGCCGAAACCCTGCTGCTCGCCGACGGCGGCACGGGCAACCGTGAAGTCGACGACACCGCCGCCGAAGAAGCCGCCGCCGCGCTGACCGCGCTGGACGGCGAGGGTGGCCGCACCACCGACCCGGTGCGCATGTACATGCGCGAAATGGGCACGGTCGAACTGCTCACCCGCGAAGGCGAAATCGCCATCGCCAAGCGCATCGAGGAAGGCCTGGGTCAGGTGCAGGCATCGCTGGGCGTGTTCCCAGCGACGATCGCCTCGATCCTCGAGGACTACGAGCAGCACAAGGCCGGCAAGAAGCGTCTGGCCGAGATCATCGTCGGCTTCAACGACCACCTGGACGAAACGCCCGAGCCGCCGGCTCCGGTCGTCGAGGCCGTGGACACCGATGCCGAGGCCGACGAGGACGAGGAAGACGTCGCCGAGGGCGAGACCGAAGAGGTGGTGACCGGTCCGGATCCGGTCGAAGTCGCCGCGCGCATGGAATCGCTGGCCGACAACTACCAGAAATTCCTCAAGGCGTACGCCAAGCACGGCCCCGCGCACAAGAGCGTGCTCAAGCTGCGCGAGGACATGGCCGCGGTGTTCGTCACCTTCAAGCTGCCGCTGCCGCTGACCGACGTGCTGGTGAAGAACCTGCGCGACGTGGTCAACCAGATCAAGGACCACGAGCGCCGCATCCTCGATCTGTCCACGCGCGTGGCCAAGATGCCGCGCAAGGACTTCATCCGCGCCTGGGAAGGCAACCAGACCAACCTGGAGTGGGTGGACGAGCTGCTCAAGCGCAAGCAGAAGTGGTCGTCCGGCCTGCGCGAGGTGAAGGACCAGATCATCGCCGAGCAGGAAGCGACCATCGCGCTGGAGAAGACCTCCTACCTGGCGCTGGCCGACATCAAGGACATCTCCCGTCAGATGGCCTACGGCGAAGCCAAGGCGCGCAAGGCCAAGAAGGAAATGGTCGAGGCCAACCTGCGCCTGGTGATCTCGATTGCCAAGAAGTACACCAACCGCGGCCTGCAGTTCCTGGACCTGATCCAGGAAGGCAACATCGGCCTGATGAAGGCGGTGGACAAGTTCGAATACCGCCGCGGCTACAAGTTCTCGACCTACGCCACCTGGTGGATCCGCCAGGCGATCACCCGCTCGATCGCCGACCAGGCGCGCACCATCCGTATCCCGGTGCACATGATCGAGACGATCAACAAGTTGAACCGCATTTCCCGCCAGATGCTCCAGCAGTACGGCCGCGAGGCCACGCCGGAGGAGCTGGCCAAGGAAATGGACATGCCGGAAGACAAGATCCGCAAGGTGATGAAGATCGCCAAGGAGCCGATCTCGATGGAAACCCCGATCGGTGACGACGAGGATTCCCATCTGGGCGACTTCATCGAGGACACCAACGTGGAGTCCCCGATCGAGAACACCACCAACATCAACTTGT
>NZ_DASRTS010000010.1:0-12471 GCF_035655815.1 Lysobacter sp. | reverse complement strand
CAAGGAGGCACGGATGCCGACTTGCGGGGCGCCGACTCCTCTGCCGGTCGTGGGATTGCTTCGTCGGGGAAGACCCTTTCTTTTGGTTACTTTTCTTTGGGTCAGCAAAGAAAAGTGACCCGGCCGGCTTTAGACGGACGGGAGCTTCGGCTGTTCGCTTCTCATGGGCGGCCGGTAAAGCGTGAAAAGTCCCTGGATTCCCGCCTTCGCGGGAATGACGAGCAAAGGCAACAGCAAACTGGATCCCGGCTTTCGCCGGGATGACGAGCAAAAAAGCGAAAGAGCTAAGGAGCTAAGGAGCTAAGGAGCTAAAGGGCTAAGGAGCTAGAGAGCTAAAGAGCTAAACAGCGAAAAGCGAACGCGAAAGGCGAAACGCGAAACGCGACGTCAAGCCTTCGTCGCCCCGCCCTCTCCACCACGCTGCCGCCCCAACCACTCCCCCGCATCCGGGGAAATGCTGCGCAGGTGCACGTCCTGCTGCGGGAACGGGATCTCGATGCCGGCCTTCACCAGCGCCGAGTGCACGCGTGTCATCAGTTCGCTGCGCACCGTGACCGAATTGTCGTAGTCGAACGTCCACGCGCGGATGGCGAAGTCGAGCGAGCTCGCCCCCAATCCCATGAACAGCACGGCCGGCGCCGGATCGGTGGCGATGCCCGGCGTTTCGCGCGTGGCGTTGCGCAGCAGGTCCATCACGTGCTCGGGATCGGACCCGTAGGCGACGCCGACGTTGATGTCGACGCGGCGGTTGCGGTCCAGCAGCGTCCAGTTGGTCAGCTTTTCCGACAGCAGCGTGCCGTTGGGCACCACCACGTCGGCGCCTTCGAAGGTCTTGATGGTGGTGGCGCGCATGCCGATCTCGCGCACGCGGCCGGAGGTGCCGGTGATCTCCACCACGTCGCCGGGCTGCACGGGACGTTCGAACATCAGGATCAGGCCGGACACGAAGTTGTTGACCACGTTCTGCAGGCCGAAGCCGATGCCCACGCCCAGCGCGCCGAACAGGAACGCCAGCTGGCTCACCTTGAAGCCCGCGGCGGACAGCGCCACCACCAGGCCCAGCAGCAGCAGCGCGTAGTACGTGAGCGACGCCACGCTGTTGCCGACGCCGCGCGGCAGCGACATGCGCGCCAGCACTTCCTCCTGCAGCAGGAAGCGGACGGTCTTGGCCGCCCAGTACGCGATCACCACCGCCACCGCGAACACCAGCACGTGGCCCAGGCTCAGCGACAGCTCGCCGAGCTGGAACGAATGCGTCAGCACCGCCTCCGCGAGCGCATACGCGGGCCGGAAGATGCGGAAGCGGTTCATCGCGAACACGACCCAGCCGACGAGCGCCGCGATGGTGAGCAGGCGTATCAGCAACTGCAGCAGTGGTGGCGCGTGCGCGCGTGCCAGGCGGAAACGCTGCACGCCGTGTCCGGCCAGCATCAGCTTCAGCAGCGCAACGAAGACGGTCACTCCGGCGTAGAGCACCAGGCCCAGGTAACCGCTGTCGATGACGCCGGTGGTGAGCATCTCGGACAGCGAGAAGTTGCCGATCACGTTGGACACCACCGACGCGCCCAGCAGGACCACGCTGGCCCAGCCGATCACGTTCACGGCGGTTTCGATGCGCCCGGTGGTTCCGATCTTGCGGGCGCCGCGCGCGCGCCACAGCAGCCACACGGTCAGGCCCAGCGCCAGCACCGTCAGTCCCAGGTAGTACCAGCGGTACAGGAACGTGTCGGCGAGGAACAGGAACGCGCCGCGCTCCAGCAGGTACAGACCGCTGGCGACATAGGGCCACGGGCCGAGCAGGCGTTTCGCATGCGGCGGCAGCAGGCGCAGCACCGGTATCAGCGCGATCAGCATCGCGACCTGGTGCACCAGCAGCGGCGCGTCGGGTTCGAACGCCAGCACGCCCATCATCGCCAGCAGCAGCCACGACGAAAGTGGACGGCGCAGCGCGCGCGAGGACGGATCGTTGGCTTCGTCGGGATCGGCCGGATCGGCCTCGCGACGGCTGCGAATGGCCAGCCACACCAGCAACGGCAGCAGCAGCAGCTGGAAGATCCGCAGCGCTCGCAGGTTGCCTGGCTCGGCGCCGGCGTACTCGCGCATGAAGCGGGTTTCGATCTGCAGGCCGGTGCTCACGCCGCTGAGCGAATCCGCGTCGGGTTCGTCGCTGGGCCGTGCGGCCCAGATCGGCGGCGAGTCCAGGCGGATCAGGCGGCTGTCGATGTAGGCGATGGCGTCGGCGACGGCCTCCATCCCGGCCTGGATGCGGGCATCGACGGTGTTGGCGCGGCGGCCCAGCTCGATCTGCCGGGCGAGCGGTGCCGACAGCGCCTGCTCGGCCTGCCTCAGGCGCGCGACCATCGCATCGACCCGGCCGGACAGCGCGGCGGGCAATCCGCCTTCGCGCGCGGCGGCCTGCGTGGCCTCCCAGTCGGCGCGGCGGCGCGCCAGTTCAGCGGCGTCCTGCGCATAAGGCGACACGGTCGCGCGCATGTCGGCCTGCCAGCGCGCGAATCGGCGCGAATCGAACTTCCAGTGCCGCTCCAGGCTTTCCAGGCGCATCACCGGCAGCGTGCGCAGCTTCTGCGGGCGGAACTCGCGCAGCTTCTGGTTCACCGAGTCGGCGATGGCGTCCAGGCGCGGTCCGAGTTCGCGGGTCGGGTCGTCGTCGCTCGCGCGGATCGTCACGCGTTCGGCGAAACGTTCGTCGGTGTCGGCGCGCGCCGGGATGTCCGCCACGGCCACAGCCGCCGGCTCCTTCGGCGGTGCCGGCTGCACCTCCAGGACCTTCTGCGCCTGCGCATGGACCGGCGTCGCCGTCCACATGGACGCCAGTCCCATCAGGCATGCCAGCAGTACGGCTCCGAGGCGCATCGTTTCTCCAGAAGGCGTGAAGGCGGGCCTGCGCCGCACCGGAACGGACGCGGGGAGTCTAGAACAGGCGCCGCTTGCATGGCGCAGTGGCGATCTGGTTCTGCGTTCGTCGGCAGCGAGCCTCGTGCCCGCGCATCGCGATGCACCGTGCGTCCCGGTCGCGCAAAAAGAAAATGGCCCCGGCGAAACCGGGGCCATGATCAGGCGAGCGTGCGGATCAACCGGTCATGCACCGATGCCGCTACGCGATCCGCGACCGCCACCGCCGCGGTGCTGCTTGGGACCGGCATGCGCGTGACGCGCGGCCGGCTTGCCATGCGGGCGGTGCGCGGGCTTGCGCGGAGCCTGCTTCTGGCGCGGGTTGGGCAGCGGCGCGTTGAGCTGGATCGGACGGCTGGGCGCGAAGCCTTCCACTTCCACCATCTCGACATCGGCCTTGAGCATCCGCTGCACCTGGCGCAGCAGACCGCCCTCTTCCGGCGCGACCAGCGACAGTGCTTCGCCCGTGGCGCCGTTGCGGCCGGTGCGGCCGATGCGGTGCACGTAGTCCTCGGCCACCATAGGCAGGTCGAAGTTGATGACCAGCGGCAGGTTGGGGATGTCGAGGCCGCGCGCGGCGACGTCGGTGGCCACCAGCACGCGCGCCTTGCCAGCCTTGAACGCGTTGAGGGCCTTCTGGCGCTGCGCCTGGCTCTTGTTGCCGTGGATGGCGACAGCCGCCAGGCCCGCCTCTTCCAGCTGCTCGGCCAACCGGTTGCAGCCGTGCTTGGTGCGGCCGAACACGATGGCCTGGTCGGTGTGGCGCGTGCTGAGGATGTCGACCAGCAGGTCGCGCTTGCGGCCGGCATCCACCACGTGCACGCGATGGCTGATGGTCTGCGCGATGGTGTTCTGCGCGGCCACCTGCACCTGTCGCGGATCGCGCATGAACTCCACGGCCAACTGCTTCAGCTGGGCCTCGAACGTGGCGGAGAACATCATGGTCTGGCGATCGCGCGGCAGCTTGCCGAGGATGCGCTTCATCGCCGGCAGGAAGCCCATGTCGAGCATGCGGTCGGCCTCGTCCAGCACCAGCAGTTCGATGGCGTCGAGCTTGGCGGTGCCGCGGTCGAGATGGTCGATCAGGCGGCCCGGCGTGGCGACCAGCACGTCGACGCCGCGACGGAACATCTCCACCTGCGGGCCCATGCCGGCACCGCCGAAGATGGCGCTGGTGTTCATGCGCAGGTGCTTGCCGTAGCTGCGCAGGTTGTCGGTGACCTGCACTGCCAGCTCGCGCGTGGGCACCAGGATCAGCGCGCGCGGACGGCGGTAGCCGTTGGGCGCGGTCTGCTTGGACAGGCGGTGCAGCAGCGGCAGGCCGAACGCGGCGGTCTTGCCGGTGCCGGTCTGTGCGCCGCCCAGCAGGTCGTGGCCGGCCAGCGCGAGCGGGATGGCCTGGGCCTGGATCGGCGTGGGGGTGGTGAAGTTCTGTTCGGCGAGCGCGCGCAGCAGCGCGGGCGAAAGCCCGAGGGTTTCGAACGTCATTCGGATACAGCTCCTTTGCTTCGCGGCGCGCCGCGGCATGCCGATGGCATGCGCGCCCGATGGCCGCGTGACACTCGCGCGTTCCCTGTGACCGCGGTGCGAGTGATCGTGTAAACGACGCCGGATGCTCCGGGCCGTGTCTGCGCGACGAAAGACGTGCGGGATAGAAGCCGTTTGCTCGAACCGCAATGCGGTCCACGGCGGGCATACCTGGGAAACGTACCCTTGCGGGGAGGCAGCCGTGCGCTGAACGGGGCGGACTCTACGCGAAAGCGCCCTGTCTTGCCACCCATGTAGGCTGGCGCGCGGCGGTGCGATTCATGTGGAACGGCTCATCTGGGCGGTTCATCTGGAATCTGGAGCGACGGGGAAGACGATGGCGGATGCGGGATCGAACGATCTGGTCAGGGTGGTGGCGCTGCTGGGCGCCGCGGTGGTGGCCGTTCCGCTGTTCCGGCGGCTGGGCCTGGGCTCGGTGCTGGGCTATCTGGCCGCGGGGCTGGTGATCGGGCCCTTCGGCCTGGGCTGGTTCGCCGACCCGCAGGCGATCCTGCACGTGGCCGAACTGGGCGTGGTGATGTTTTTGTTCGTCATCGGCCTGGAAATGCGGCCTTCCCACCTGTGGGGCCTGCGCCGGCAGATCTTCGGCCTGGGCACGGCGCAGATCGTCGCCTGCACGCTCGCGCTGACCGGCGTGGGCCTGATGTTCGGGTATTCGCCCACGGTGGCGTTCATCGGCGCGATGGGCTTCGTGCTCACCTCCACCGCCATCGTGATGCAGCTGCTGGCCGAGCGCGGGGACGTCGCGCTGCCGCACGGACAGAAGATCGTCTCGGTACTGCTGTTCGAGGACCTGCTGATCGTGCCGCTGCTGGTGCTGGTGGCCCTGCTGGCGCCCGGCGCGACGGAGCAAGGCCAGTCGCGCTGGGTGTCGGTCGGCATCGGCGCAGCGGTGATCGTGACGTTGCTCGCGGCCGGCCGCTGGCTGCTCAATCCGTTGTTCCGCGTGCTGGCGACGGTGCGTGCTCGCGAGGTGATGACCGCGGCCGCGTTGCTGGTCGTGCTGGGCTCGGCATTGCTGATGCAGCTGGGCGGGCTGTCGATGGCGATGGGCGCCTTCCTCGCCGGCGTGCTGCTGTCCGAATCGACCTTCCGTCATCAGCTGGAAGCAGACGTGGAGCCCTTCCGCGGCCTGCTGCTCGGCCTGTTCTTCCTGGGCGTGGGCATGGCGCTGGACCTGTCCGTCGTCGCGGCGAACTGGCAGATGATCGTCGGTGCCGTGCTCGCGATGATGGTGGCCAAGGCGTTGTGCATCTATGTGGTGGCGAGGGCGCTCAAGTCCGGCCATCACGAGGCGCTCGATCGGGCCACGCTGATGGCGCAGGGCGGCGAATTTGCCTTCGTGCTGTATTCCACCGCCGCCGCGACCGGCGTCATCAGCGCGCAGAGCAACGCCAACCTCACCGCGATCGTCGTGCTGTCGATGGCGCTGACGCCGCTGGTGACGCTGATGGTGCGCCCGCTGCTGCGCAAGCCCGCGGAGAAGACCGACGACCTCGACGTGGCCGATGGCCTGAGCGGCAGCGTGCTGATGATCGGCTTCGGCCGTTTCGGCCAGGTGGTGAGCCAGTCGTTGCTGGCGCGTGGCGTGGACGTGACCATCATCGACAACGACGTCGAGATGATCCGCAGCGCCGGCACGTTCGGCTTCAAGATCTACTACGGCGACGGCACGCGCCTGGACGTGCTGCGCGCTTCCGGTGCCAACACCGCGCAGGTCATCGCGGTGTGCATCGACAACCGCGTCGCGGCTAACCGGATCGTCGAGCTGGCCAAGTCGGAATTCACGCAGGCGAAGCTGCTGGTGCGTTCGTACGATCGCGAACATTCGCTGCAGCTGATCAATGCCGGTGTGGATGTGCAGATCCGCGAGACGTTCGAATCGGCGATGAAGTTCGGCCAGTCCGCGCTATGCCAGCTGGGCGTGCCGAAGGAGGAAGCGCTGGAGATCGCCGAGGAAGTGCGTCGTCGCGACGCCGAGCGCGTACAGGTGGAAGTGGCCGAAGGTATCGATGCCGGCACGCGCATGCTGATCGGCAACGTCGAGCCGAAGCCGGTGACGCCAACGCCGACGCCGTTCACGCGTCCGCGCCAGGCGGCCACGCCGCTCACGCCGGAAACCGCGGCCGCCGCGCAGGGCGAGGCCGGCTGAGGCGCGCTACACCTCGAGCACGTCGCCCGGCCGGCTCAGCCGCGCCTGGATGCCGAAGCGCTCGCCGATCTCCCCGGCGAGCGCCTCGCGTGCACGGTCCTCGCCGTGCACCAGTGCCAGCGGCGGGTGTGCGGCGCCGTCCGGACCGGCGATGCCGCCGTACCACGCGATGAGTCCACGCTGGTCGGTGTGTGCCGACAGCCCGCCGACCGTATGGCGTTGCGCGTTGACGCGCACGTCCGAGCCGTGGATGCGCACCCACCGCGCGCCGTCGACCAGGCGACGTCCCAGCGTGCCTTCGGCCTGGTAGCCGACGAACACCACGTGCGTCTCGCGTCGCCCTAGGCGATGGCGGAAGTGGTGCAGGATGCGCCCGGCGTTCGCCATGCCGGAGCCGGCAATGACTATCGCGCCACGTTCGATCCGGTTGATCGCCATCGATTCGTCGCGCGTCTGCGTGAAATGCAGGCTGGGCAGGCGGAACGGATTGGGCTTGTCGTGCCAGACGCGCCTGGCTTCGTCGTCGAACAACTCGCCATGGCGATCGTAGATGCCCACGACCTTCCCGGCCATCGGGCTGTCGAGGAAGATGCGCCAGCGCGCCAGGTGCCACTCCTCCCAGTGCCGCGCGAACCAGTACAGCAGTTCCTGCGTGCGGCCGACCGCGAAGGCCGGGATCAGCACGTTTCCGCCCTCGCGCCATGCCGCATCGAAGATGTCGCCGAGTTCGCGCACGGTTTCCAGGCGATCGCGATGCAGGCGATCGCCGTAAGTGGATTCCATCATCACCAGGTCGGCACGATCGATCTGCGCGGGATCGCGCAGGATCGGCGTGCCCTTGGGGCCCAGGTCGCCGGAGAACACCAGCTTCCGCCCATCGGCCCACAGCTCGATGCTGCTGGAGCCGAGGATGTGCCCGGCCTCGCGGAAGGTGATGTCGATGCCTGGCAGCACCGTGGTGCGCTCGTCGTACGGCAGCGGACGCACGTGCTCCATCGCGGCCTGCACGTCCTCGCGCGTGTACAGCGGCACCGCCATCGGCTCGCCCGGCTTGCGGTAGCGGTTGGAGCGTTCGGCGTCGCCTTCCGAGATGGACGCCGCGTCCATCAGCATGACCGGCATCAGGTCGGCCGTCGCCGCCTGCGTGTAGATACGCCCGGTGAAGCCCCGCTTCACCAGCAGCGGCACGCGCCCGATGTGATCGATGTGCGCATGGCTGAGGATGAGCGCGTCGATGCGCGCGGGTTCGAACGGAAACGGATCGGTGTTGCGCCGTTCGGCTTCCGGGCTGCCCTGGATCATGCCGCAGTCGAGCAGCACGCGATGTCCTGCCGCCTCGACTTCATGCAGCGAGCCGGTCACCTCGCCCGCCGCCCCGTGGAAATGTACGCGCATGCCGCCCCGCTTTCTCCAGTGCGCCTTCGCGCGACCGGCGACACGCTAGCACGGCCGGCGTTGCCGGCTCACGGAGGCGGCGCGCGGTCTTCGCGAACCACGACGGTGCCGTCAGGGCGAACGTCGCGGTACACCACGGTTTCGCGATTGGCGTAGTCGCGCGGGTAATCGCGCCACGCGGCAAGCAGGTCGACGTTCTGCCGTTCGATCGTTTCCAGGCTGCGAGCGATGCGGCGCAGCAGACCCTTGATGCCGAACACGGCAAACGGCACCAGGATCCACAGGATCGAGAGGATCAGGCCGAACGCGAAGATGCACATCCACAGGAAGGTGTTGGCGCCATAGGCGGCGTTGGCGACGGTGCTGGTATCCATGCTGGACTCCGTAGTGATCGCGATCATCGCGTCGGTGTCGCAGAGTCTTGAAAAGCAGGCGTGAGACTGGCGTGCAGCACGGCGTGATCGCGCCGTGAGGGCCGCGCCGCGTTTCGCGAGCGCTCAGAGATTGGTGTAGCTGGCGTTGCCCAGGCCGGTGCCGATGGTGAGCACGCCCCAGCGCGGCACGGCGCGCATGCGGGGCAGTTCGCTCAGCCCCTGCACCACCGCGTCGTTGTGCATGCTCACCTGCGGCACGCTGCCGCTGATGCGGTCCAGATGGCGCACCAGTTCGCGCGGCAGGTTGAACGGCGCCTCCCAGTCGCCCGGCAGGTTCTGCGCGCCGGTCGCGATGCTGCCGTCGGCCTCGATACGCCCGGGACAGGCGATGCCGACGAACGGCGCCAGTGGAAGCTGCAGCGTGCGCGCCATGGCCGCCAGGCCGTTGAGCATGCCCGCGAGCCGCGCGATCGCTTCACCGCGGTCCGGCCCTTCGTCGGCATGGCGCCATTGCAGGCTTTCGACCACGCGCGCCTTCGAGCCATCCATCGCCCGTGCCAGCCGGTGTTCGACGATGCCGCAACGGATGTTGGTCCCGCCCACGTCCACGGCCAGGAATGCCTCGCGCCGGCGATGACGCGCGGGCAACAGCGGAACCCACCCGAGCAGGCCGCCTTCGTCGGGATCGTGGCGCAACGCGACCAGGCCGATACCGGCGCGCTCGTTGCGCAGCAGGCGCGCTGCGCGGCGGATGGCGAGCTCGCCCGCCTTGCTTTCCGGCAATCCGCCGCCCAGCACGATGCGCTTGACGCCTTCCCACTCCGGCTGCGTGCGGAAGCAATGGATCACGTGCACAAGGCGCCGTGCGAACGCCTCCACCGCCAGGTGCACGAGGTGTGCGGCATCCTCGTCGCCGCCGATCAGCACCAGGTCGATGCTTTTCTTGTCCAGCTCGAACGTCGACGTGCGGCCGAAGGGGTCCTTGCCGGTGGCGTGCAGCTTGCGCGCGCGATCGAGCAGTTCGCGGAACGCGGTCTGGCTGGCGAGATCGCCGATGAAGCCCTCGCCTTCCGGCTGGCGCAGCTCCAGGTTGTAGCTGTCGATGGTCGCGCCCGGCAGGCGCGAGACTGCATGCACGGAGGTTTTCTTGCTGCGCGCGGCCATGGCAGGGATCGATGCCCAAAGCGGCATCGTCCGTCGCCGCGCGGATAGGCCACGTCAACGCGCGTCGGCGTCGCCGTCCAGCGCGCGCAGGGCGTCGCGGACTTCCTCTTCGCGCGTGGGCCGCACCACCCGCGCGACTTCCTGGCCATCGCGCAGCACGATCAGCGTCGGCCACAGCTTCACCCGGTACGAGCGCCCGAGCGGCCGGCCCGGCCCGTCCTCCACCTTGACGTGCTGCAGGTCCGCGCGCGCTTCCAGCGCGGGCTGGATCAGCGGCTGCGCCGCCGTGCAGTAGCCGCACCAGTTGGTGCCGAACTCCAGCACGGCGCCGCCTTTCCATGCATCGACGTCGGCCCGCGCGGGCTCCGCACTGGAATAGGAACTTGCATACATGGGCACCTCCGGACGCGGGTTTCGGATACCCCACAGCAGACCCGCTGCGACGTGACCCGCCGGTGACTGCGCGGCCGCCACATCTTGCCCGATCGGTCCAATCGGCCACCCGGACCGCGTCGAACCGTTTCCACGGCGCGCCGGGCCGACACGGACCCGCTACGGCGTGACCTTCGACACCCTCGGCTTGGGACAATCGGGTCTAATGTCGCGCGATGCCCCGGTCCCGGGGTCCTTCAACTGCCCAATGCCAACTCCGGCAGGAGCCCTCAGTGAGCCTCAACAAACCGCAAGTCCTCGTTCTGTCCCTGGCCGTCGCCGCCGCCCTGGCCGCATGCGGCAAGAAGGAAGAAGCCGCCGCGCCGGCTGCCGATGCCGGCAAGCCGGCCGAAGCCGCCCCCGCCTACAAGCTCGACGAGAGCAAGCTCCCCGGCGTGAACCGCTTCCAGGTCGCCGACCTGGACACCAGCAAGGACGCGTGCACGGACTTCGGCGGATACGTCAACGGCAAGTGGCTGGCCGCCAACGCCATCCCGGGCGACCGCACCTCGTGGGGCGCGTTCGAGATGCTCGATGAGCGCTCCACCGCCGTGCAGCGCCAGCTGGCCGAACAGGCAGCCGCCAACACCGCGGCAACGGGCGTGGAGAAGATCGTCGGCGACTTCTGGGCCACCGGCATGGACGCGGCCAAGATCAACCAGCAGGGCATCGCGCCGATCCAGGGCAAGCTGGACGCGATCGCCGCGCTCGACAGCGGCGAGAAGGTCGCCGACTACATCCGCACCGCCGCGGCCAAGGGCGAGAACTACCTGTTCGGCTTCGGCGCGGAAGCGGACTTCAAGGATTCCAAGAACAACATCGCCTACGCCTCGCAGGGCGGCCTGGGCCTGCCCGACAAGGGCTACTACTTCGACGCCGACAAGAAGGACAAGCTGGCCGCCTACGAGCAGCACGTCGCCAAGGTGCTTGAGCTGAGCGGCGTGCCCGCGGCCGATGCGGCCAAGCAGGCCAAGGACGTGGTCGCGTTCGAGACCCGCCTGGCCAAGGTCAGCAAGTCCAGCGAGGAGCTCTCGCGCGACGTGTCGCTGTACTACAACCCGGTGAGCCTGGCCGACGCCGACAAGCTGGCGCCGAACTTCCCGTGGACGAAGTTCTTCGAGTCGCAGGGCGTGGCCGCACCGAAGATGTTCTCGCTGTCGATCCCGGCCTTCCACGCCGAGGTCAGCAAGATGCTGGGCGACGTGCCGGCGGCGCAGTGGCAGAGCTACCTGCGCTTCCACACCGTCGACAGCGCCTCGCCGTACCTGTCCGACAACTTCGTGCAGGAGAACTTCAACTTCTACAACAAGACCCTGCGTGGCCAGGACGAGCTGAAGGAGCGCGGCAAGCGCGTGCTCGACACCATCGAGGGCGAGGCCGGCGAAGCGCTGGGCCAGATGTACGTGAAGGTCGCCTTCCCGCCGGAATCCAAGGCGCGCATGCAGGAGCTGGTGAAGAACCTGTCCGAGTCGCTGAAGGTCCGCATCGAGAAGCTGGACTGGATGGGCGACGAGACCAAGAAGAAGGCGATGGAGAAGTGGGCCGCCTTCACGCCGAAGATCGGCTACCCGGACAAGTGGCGCGACTGGACCGGCCTGGAAACCAGCCGCGACAGCTACATCGGCAACGTGCTGGCCGCCAACGAGTTCAACTACAAGTGGAACCTGGGCAAGATCGGCAAGCCGGTCGATCGCACCGAGTGGGGCATGCCGCCGCAGATGGTGAATGCCTACTACAACCCGCTGCAGAACGAGATCGTCTTCCCGGCCGCGATCCTGCAGCCGCCGTTCTTCGATCCGAACGCTTCGGATGAGATGAACTACGGCGGCATCGGCGCGGTGATCGGCCACGAAATGACCCATGGTTACGACGACCAGGGCGCGCGCTTCGGGCCGACCGGCAACATGGAAGACTGGTGGACCGCCGCTGACAAGAAGAACTTCGAAGGCCTGACCGGCAAGCTGGTCAAGCAGTTCGACCAGTACAAGGTCGACGGCCAGGCGGTGAACGGCCACCTGACCCTGGGTGAGAACATCGCCGACCTGGGCGGCCTGGCTACCGCCTACGATGCCCTGCAGAAGGCCAGCGCCGGCAAGGAAGACCCGAAGGTGGACGGCTTCACCCGCGACCAGCGCTTCTTCTTCAACTGGGCCACCGTGTGGCGCACCAAGTACACCCCGGAGAACGCCAAGGTCCGCCTGGCGACCGACCCGCACGCCCCGGCACAGTTCCGCGCCATGGGTGCACCGTCGAACCTGCCGACCTTCGCGGCCGCGTTCCAGTGCAAGGCCGGTTCGCCGATGGCCCGCACCGGCGAGCAGCAGGTGGTGATCTGGTAAGTCCTGGCTGACGCTGTTGCAGACCTGCAAAGGCCCGGGAATTCCCGGGCCTTTGTTTTTCCGGGGTGTCTTTCATCCACGCATGGCGTGGATCTACTGATCCCGGCGCCCCCCGGTAGCTGCCGACCTTGGTCGGCGAATGCACCGCGACGCG
>NZ_DASRTS010000009.1:0-42011 GCF_035655815.1 Lysobacter sp. | reverse complement strand
CAGGAGCGGCCGCCTGGGCGGTCGCGGCTTCCGGCTGCGGCGCGCCGGATGCGTCTGCCGGCGCGGCGTCGTCGCGGGCGGCCGTGGTGTCGTGGTCGCTGCCGGTGCCGGTGCCGGGTTCGGCTTCGCGCGACTTGCTCTCCGATGCGGCGCGGCTGTCGCGGCTTTCCCCGGTGCGCGGCTTCGCCTCGCTGGAGGGTTCCTCGCGTGCGTCGCCGGTGCGTTCGCCGCTCTCCGTCTTCTGGCTGGGAGCGGAACGCTCGTTGGCGCGCGGCGTGTTCGCGCTGCGCGTGCTTTCGGTGCGCGACGACGGTTGCGATTGCAGCATCCGGTCGAACGTGCCGCTGCCGGCGCCGGTGTTCGCGTCGTCGTTGGCGGGCGGCGATGCATTGCGTGACGCGTCGGCACCGCGCGCGGCGCCCACGCCCGACAGCATCGCGGAGAACAGCTGGCTCACTCCGAAGCTCCTTCATTGCCGCCGCGTCCGCGGCGTGCGCCCAGGTCGTCCAGCTCGCGTTGCACGCGCTGTTCGGCTACGCGGGATTCCTGTGCGCGGTAACTGTCGGCCAGTTGTTCCAGCACCTTGGTGTCGCGGCTGGCGAGCAGCAGTCGCGCGCGCTCGACGTCGCGGTTCTGGCGGCTGCTGTCGACGATGCGCGTCTGCTGGTCCACCGCCGTCTCCAGCTTGGCGCGGAAGGCGATGCGGTTGGCCAGCAGCGCCGGGGCGATGGTCGCCTCCTGCGGCGTGATGGCGTATTCCTCGGCGTAGCGGCGCAATGCGTCCAGGCGCTGCTCCTGTTCGGCCAGTTGGCGGTCGCGCTCGGCGACTTCGCGGGCGGCGGCGTCCTGGCGTTGCTGCATCACGTGCAGCAGGGGGTCGAGGCGTTGCGAGCGGGTCATGCGTTCTCCGTCTTCGCGGTGGCGACAGTAGGTTCTCGGATGTCGTCGAGCAGGCGTGCGAGCGCCTCGCGGCTGGCGGCCACGTCGGCCGCCTCGCTCACGTCCTGCCCCAGGAAATTGAGGATGGCCGGCCAGCGCGCCAGCGCTTCGTCCACCACCGGATCGTTGCCGCGCTGGTAGGCGCCGATGGCGATGAGGTCGCGCTGCGCGTTGTACGCGGCCATCAGCCGCTTGAGCTTGCGGATGCGTTCGCGCCACGGCGCGTCGGTGATCTCCTGCATCACGCGGCTCACCGAGACTTCCACGTCGATGGCCGGGTACTGGCCGGCGTCGGCGATGCGGCGCGTCAGCACGATGTGGCCGTCGAGGATGGCGCGCGCGGCGTCGGCGATGGGCTCCTGCTGGTCGTCGCCTTCGGTCAGCACGGTGTAGAACGCGGTGATCGAACCACGGCCGTCGGCGCCGTTGCCGGCACGTTCGACCAGCGCGGGCAGCTTGGCGAACACGCTGGGCGGATAACCGCGCGTGGTCGGCGGTTCGCCCACCGACAGGCCGATCTCGCGCTGCGCGTGCGCGTAGCGCGTCAGCGAATCCATCAGCAGCAGCACGTGCAGGCCCTGGTCGCGGTACCACTCGGCGATGGCCGTTGCGCGCAGCGCGCCGTGCAGGCGCGCCAGCGGCGGACGGTCGGCCGGCGCGGCGACGACGACCGCGCGGCGCAGGCCTTCCTCGCCCAGCGTGGCTTCGACGAAGTCGCGCACTTCGCGTCCGCGTTCGCCGATCAGCCCCACCACGATCACGTCGGCCGCGGTGAAGCGGGTCATCATGCCCAGCAGTGTCGACTTGCCCACGCCGGAACCGGCGAACAGGCCCACGCGCTGGCCGCGGCCGATGGGCAGCAATGCGTTGATCGCGCGCACGCCGACGTCGAGGGAGCGCGTGATTGGTTCGCGCATCAGCGGATTGATGGAAGCGCCCGCCAGGCCGACCCAGTTCTCCGCGCGGATCGGACCGCGTCCGTCCAGCGGCACGCCGTCGCTGTCGATGACGCGGCCGAGCAGGCCTTCGCCGACCGCCACTTCGCCGCGTTGCCGGCTGGGCACCACGCGGGCATTCGGCAGCAGGCCTTCCAGGTGCGCGCTGGGCATCAGGAACGTGCGGTCGCCGGAGAAGCCGACGACTTCCGCATCCACCCACACGCCGCCGTGCGTCTCCACGCGGCAGCGTCCACCCAGCGGCGCGCTGCAGCCGGAGGCTTCCAGCGTCAGACCGACTGCGCGGCGCAGTACGCCCTCGCGCGCCAGGCCCATCGAGCGCGGCTGCGGGTTGGAGGCATCCAGTCGCGAAGCCAGGCGCAGGTTGCGCGCTTCAAGCCAGTGGGAAGCGGGGGTGGTCATGCGGTGGCCGTGCAAGATGTGGGCCGTTCGCCTCGCGGTTTGAGCCCCTCTCCCCCCGGGAGAGGGGTTGGGGGTGAGGGTCGGCGGAGTGGCGCCGCCTGCACTCGCGAAAGCACGCACTTATCCGGAGCAACACCGATCATCGACACACCGCGTGCCCCGACCCTCACCCTCGATCCCTCTCCCGGGGGAAGAGGGAAGCAAAGCGGCGCGGCGATCACTTCACCACCCCATGCGCCGCCACCGTGCTCTCCAGCACCGCCTGCAGGCGGGCGGCCAGCGTGCCGTCGATGCGCACGCTTTCGCTGTGCACGCGCAGTTCGCCGCGCGCCAAGGTGCTGTCGTTGGTCAGGCGCACGCCATCCAGGCCCGCCAGGTGCGGATAGAGCACGCCCATGTCGTCAGGATGCAGGCGCAGTTCGACGTCGCGCTGGCTGGTGCCGACGGCGTCCAGCGCTTCGCGCACCAGATCGGCCAGCAGCGCCGGATCGGCGGAATACGCCGGGCCCAGCAGCGAGCCCGCCACGCGCACGGCCAGTTCGGCCAGCGCTTCGGAGACTTCATCGTCCAGGCGCGAGAGCGGACGGGTGAAGCCGTCCAGGATGCCTTCGATCTGCGCGACCAGCCGGCGCACTTCGGCCTGGCCCGTCGCGAAACCTTCCGCGTGCCCACGCGCCAGGCCATCGGCATAGCCCTGTTCGCGTGCGGCTTCCTCGATGGCCTGCAGTTCCTCCACGCTCGGCGGCGTGGGCAGTTCCAGCACGGGCTCCGGCGCCGGCGGTTCCAGGCCCGGCGCGGTCCAGCGCACCGCGCCGGCCAGCTCGTCGCTCCAGCCGGCCAGGCTCATACGAACGCCTCGGCCTTGGCGGCCAGCTGGATGGTCCCGGCGTCGGCCATCTTGCGGACCATCGCGAGGATTTCCTTCTGCGCCGCTTCGACCTCGGCCAGGCGCACGGGGCCGCGCGCCTCCATGTCCTCCAGCAGGATTTCCGCCGCGCGCTGCGACATGTTGGCGGTGAACTTCTCGCGCACCTTCGCGTCGGCGCCGCGCAGGGCCACCGCCAGGCGCTCGTTGGGCACTTCGCGCAGCACGGCCTGCATCGCGCGGTCGTCGATTTCGGCCAGGTTGTCGAACACGAACATCAGGTCGCGGATGCGCACGCCCAGCTCGCCGTCGATCTCGCCGATGGCGCCCAGGATGGTCTCGTCCTGGCCGGAGTCCATGAAGTTGAGGATGTTGGCGGCGACCTTCACGCCGCCCACGGACGACGACTTGAGGTTCTGCGCGCCGGCGAACTGGCGCGCCATCACGTCGTTGAGCTCGTTGAGCGCATTGGGCGGAATGCCGTCCAGCGTGGCGATGCGCAGCAGCACGTCCGAGCGCACGCGCTCGGGCAGGCACTTGAGCACTTCGGCCGCCTGGTCGCTGTCCAGGTGCGCCATGACGATCGCGATGATCTGCGGATGCTCGTTGCGCACCAGGTCGGCGATGGCACGCGGCTCCATCCACTTCAGCGTGTCCAGGCCCGAGGTGTTGCGGCCCAGCAGGATGCGGTCGATCAGGCTGCTGGCGCGTTCCTCACCCAGCGCCTGCACCAGCACCGCGCGCACGTATTCGTCGGCGCCCGCGCCCAGCCCGCTGGGTTGCGCCAGGTGATCGACGAACTGGTCGATGACCTTGCCCACCGCATCGCGCGAAACGCCGCTGACCGAGGTCATCGCAAGGCCCAGCTTCTGCACTTCCTTCGCGCTCATGTGCTTGAGCACCTCGGCGGCCTGCTGCTCGCCGAGCGAGAGCAGCACCACCGCGGCGCGCTGCACGCCCGTCAGTCCCGTCGGATCAGCCATCGGATTCCACCCAGTCGCGTACCACCTGTGCCACGCGCTTGGAGTCGTTGCTCACCGCGGCGCGCGCCACTTCCAGCTTGTCGTCGAACGTCATCGTGCCCGGCGGCAGCGCGGCGGGCGCGGCGTCGGACGGCGCCGACAGGGCGACGGGAATGTCTTCCTCTTCGGTCGGCACGATCGTCGCTTCGGTCACCTTGCTCTTCTTCGGCTGCGGCTTCACGCCCAGCAGCTGGCGCAGCATCGGGCGCAGCACCGCCAGGATCAGCACCAGCACCGCCAGGCCGCCGACGGCGATGCGCAGGAATTCCATCGCACGCGGGTGCTCCCACAGCGGCACGCCTTCGTCCTGGCCGTTCTGCGCGATGTCGCGGGCGAACGGCGCATTGACCACCGATACCGCGTCGCCGCGCTGCGAGTCGAAGCCGATCGCCTGCTGCACCAGCGCCTCGATGCGCTTGAGTTCAGGCTCGGTCAGCGCGCGCACGGCCGGCTTGCCGTCCTTGCCTGCGGCGGCGGGCACGTTGTCCACCAGCACCGCGGCGGTCACGCGGCGCACGCGGCCCGGACCCTGGCGGGTGTGGGTGAGCGTGCGGTCGATTTCGTAATTGCGCACGGAGCTGCGCGTGGACGGACCGGTCTGCGTGGCCTGCTGCTGCGCCGCTGCGGCATTGGCCGGCTGCGCGGCATTGGCGGCCGTCGCGTTGGCCGGCGGTGCGGCGGGCGGCGCAGCGGGCGTGTTCGACACGCTGCCCGGCACGCCCTGCGGCGCGGCCGGACCGCCCGAGTTCGACTCGGCCAACTGCTCGCTGCGCACCATCGGCTGCTGCGGGCCGTACACCTCGCGCGCTTCCTCGGTCTGCGCGAAATCCATGTCCACGCTGACCTGCGCGCTGACGCGGCCATCGCCGGTCATCGGTTCCAGCAGTTCATGGATGCGCTGGACGTAGGTGGCCTCGAGGCGATGCTGCTGGTCGAACTGCTTCGCGGCTACGGCGGCATCGCTGTCCGGATCGACGTTGGACAGCATGCGGCCGAACTGGTCGACCACGGTGACGCGCTCCGGCGGCAGGCCGGGAATGCTGGACGCGACCAGGTGCACGATCGCATCGACCTGGCCCTGTTCCAGCGAGGCGCCGCTGTGCAACTGCAGGACCACCGACGCGCTGGCCGGCTCCTTCTGCCGCGTGAACGCGCTGGGCTTGGGCATCGCCAAGTGCACGCGCGCCTCGCGCACCGGTCGCAGGTTGGCGATGGTGCGGGCCAGTTCGGCTTCCAGCGCGTGCTGGTAGCGCGCGTTCTCGATGAACTGGCTGGTGCCGAAGCCCTGGTCGCCCTTGATCGAGTCGAACCCGGAATCGCTGTTGGATGGCAGCCCCGCCGAAGCCAGCGCCAGCTTGGCCTGGCCCAGCTGGTCCTGCGGCACCGCCAGCGCGCCCGTGCCCGGGTCGATGCGGAATGGAATCTGCGCGGTGCGCAGCAGGTCGGAGGCCTCGCTGGTCGACTTGGCGTCCAGTCCCGCGTAGACCGGCACGTAGTCCGGACGCTGCGTCCAGAAGAACAGCCACAGCCCCAGCGCGATGACTGCGGCGACCAGCGCGAACAGCCCCAGCTGGCGCACCACCGGAATGTCCTGCAGTCCGCGCAGTTCGCGCAGCTTGTTCTGGTTGGGAAGGGCGATGACGGCCATGGGCTGATGGGAATCGGGAATGGGGAGTCGGGAATCGGTTGAAGCGGATTACGTCGCTGCGTCGTCACGGTCATCGGTCCGGGCGCGTCGCTGCTTCGTGCGACTCCCAATTCCCGATCCCCGTTGCCGGACTACACCGGCATGTTCATCACGTCCTGGTAGGCCTGGACCAGCCGGTTGCGCACTTCCACCGTGGCCTTGAAGGCGACGGAGGACTGCTGCATGGCCACCATCACCCGCGCCAGGTCCGCGCGCGGGTCGCCCATTTCGAACGCCTGCTGCAACGCGCCGCTGGTGTTCTGCGCGCGGCTGACGCTATCGATGGCGTTGTTGAGGGTCTGCTGGAATCCCGGCGCCGCCGCAGAACCGGCCGTGGCGCCGGGCGCGAGCGCGCTGGGCGCGATGGCGTTGCCGGGCGCGGCATCAGGCCCGCGCATGCGCATTTCGTGCGCGCGGATCTGGGACAGGATGGAGGAGATCGCGTCGGTCATCGTGGCTGACTGCGGTGTACCTGCCAGGTACAGGCAAGCGGCGTGCCACGGTTCATGAACGGGTTTTTGGCGCGGGGTGCGTCCGGTTTTTGGCGGCTCCTCGTGGGCGCCGCGCTGCTGCGGGTTGTGCGTGCGAGGGTTGTGCCACTGACGGAGTGAACGGCTAATCCGCCGCGAGGCTTATCCCCTTGCTCATCATCCCCGCGAAGGCGGGAATCCGGTTGCTTCTGCTCGTCATTCCCGCGAAGGCGGGAATCCAGGGACGTTTCATGCTTTCCGGTAGGCGGCTCCGCCACGAAAGCGCTATAGCTGTTGCAGTTCATGGCAACAGCAGAGGCGCTGGATGTCGGCGACGCAAAGTGACCTGGGCGGCTTCCAGAAGGATGGAAGCTGTGGCTGTTGCTACTGATAAGGCACCGGTAAAGCGTGCAACGTCCTTGGATCCCCGCCTTCGCGGGGATGACGAGCAAAAGAGACGGTGGTTGCGGTTGCCCGTTGCTATTGGTGTTGCCTTTGACCTGCGACTTAAAGCGAGCCGAGCACCGGAGTCAAAGAGGGGGTGAAGAGTCGCCAGCTGTTTGAGCGGAGCGTAGCGCAGCGAGTTTTGGCGACGCCCCCTCTTTGGCGAGGAGCGCAGGGGACCGCCGCGCAGCGGCGGATCGCGTCAGGAGCAAATGGTTTTGGTTACTTTTGCCGAAACAAAAGTAACCCGCTCGCTTGCGAGCGGAAGCTTTGCACTTGCTTCATGCTTCTGATCTTCGCTGTTGCCTAAAAACATCAGCCGAAAACAACAACATCACCAGCAACAGCTTCCGCCCTGAAGGGCGGGTTACTTTTGTCTTGGCAAAAGTAACCAAAACCGTTCGCTCCTGACACTCGCCGCCGCTACGCGGCGGTGCCCTGTGCTCCTCGCTGGAAAGGGGCCGCCGCGCAAACTCGCGCCGCTGCGCGGCACTCAAACATGCACGGCTCTTCGACCCCTTCCCAGCTCCGGTGCTCGGCTCGCTTTAAGTCGCAGGTCAAAAGCAAAGGACAACGCATCAGCAACAGCAGCAACCGCCGCAGCAACCGCAACGGCGAAGCGGCCCGTTGCAAAGAGCGCCGACAACCGCCCCGATCGATCCATCCCTCAGAACCCCGACGCGAACTCCATCGTGTCGCGCTCGATGCCGTACTTGCGCAGCTTCTCCACCAGCGTGGTGCGGCGCAGGCCCAGCAGCGGGGCGGCGTGGGCGACGACGCCGCCGGTCTGGGCGAGGGCGGCGCGGATCAGGTCCAGTTCGATGTTGGCGATGTGGCCGCGCAGGTCGATGCCCTGCGGCGGCAGCGTGGTGGTCGGCGACAGCGTCGACGGATCCGGCGCTTCGGCCTGCTTCATCAGCGTCATCACCGGCACCGCGTCGGCCGGGTCCTCGAACGTCGCGTCCGCCGGCAGCTGGCTGCGATAACGCGCCGGCAGGTCGTCGGCACGCACCAGCCCGGACGGATGCAGCACCGACAGGCGCTCGAGCAGGTTGCTCAGCTCGCGCACGTTGCCCGGCCAGGCGTACTGCTGCAGCATCGCCACCGCGTCGCCGGCCAGGTTGACGCGGCCGCGGCCGCTGTCGGCCAGCTGGCGCGTGATCGCGCCGATCAGGTCGGGCAGGTCGGCGGCGCGTTCGCGCAGCGACGGCATCTCGATGGGGAACACGTTGAGGCGGTAGAACAGGTCCTCGCGGAACTTGCCTTCGGCGATGTGCGTTTCCAGGTTGCGGTGCGTGGCGGCGATGACGCGCACATCGCACTTCATGGTGGCGCCGCCGCCGACGCGCTCGAAGCAGCGCTCCTGCAGCACGCGCAGCAGCTTCACCTGCATCGCCATCGGCATGTCGCCGATCTCGTCCAGCAGCAGCGTGCCGCCTTCGGCCATCTCGAAGCGGCCCTTGCGCTGCGTCAGCGCGCCGGTGAACGCGCCTTTCTCGTGGCCGAACAGTTCGCTTTCCAGCAGGTCCGGTGGAATCGCGCCGCAGTTGATCGCGACGAACGGCTTCTCGCGGCGCTTGGAACGGGCGTGGATCGCACGCGCGGCGACCTCCTTGCCGGTACCGGACTCGCCCAGGATCAGCACGGTGGTATCGAACGCGGCCACCTGGTCGATCATGCGCGTCAGGCGCAGCACGGCCGGGCTGCGGCCGGTCGGGCCGATAGGCGGCAGTTCGCGGCGCGCGTCGTCGTCCAGGCGCTTGAGGCTGGCGCGGCGCAGCACGTCCTGCAGCTGCGCGCGGCGGATCGGGTATTCCAGCGGCCACACGGTGTCCGGGTGGATCTGCGCGCGCCACGGCGCACGCTCGGCCTGGCCCGGCAGTTCCAGTAACGGCGGATGCATCGGCTGCGCGCCCAGCCACGCGATGAAGCGTTCCCACGCATCGCTGTCGCCGGTGTCGCCCGCGACCACCGCGACCCAGTCGCTGGCGCGCGCGCGCTCCAGGTTGAGGTCGGCGGCATCGGCGACGATGCGGGGCGTGAAATCCATGAACTCCAGCAGCGTGGCGATGCGCTCGGCGCGCGCCATGTCCTGGTCGATCAACAGAATGCGCGATTCACTCATGGCGTTTCTTCCGAAGCCAGGCGCTCCAGCAGCGGGAGTACGTCCTGGATGTAGGCAAGCTTGCTGACGAAGGCGTCGGCACCGGCGCGCAGCGCGTGCTCGCGGTGCTCGGTGTCGTCGAAATGGCTGGCGATCACGATGAAGGGCAGGGGTTCGTCCTGTGCCTTGATCAGGCGCGCGGCCTGCAGGCCGCCCATTTCCGGCATCGCCATGTCCATCAGCACCACGTCCGGACGCAGGGTCTCGCACTGGGTGATGGCTTCGATGCCGTTGCCGGCGGTGCCGACCACGTTCGCCCACGGCTGCCGGCGCAGATGGCGGATCGCCGCACTGATGAAGCCCGGGTGGTCGTCGACGATGAGAATCTTCAGTTCGCGCATGGAATCGTCCTCAGCCGGCCTTCGCCAGGGCCATCGGCCTGCGGCGCAGACGGGCCGGGGCGATGGCGAGCTGGTCACGGTACTTGGCTACCGTGCGACGCGCCACGCGCACGCCCTGGCGGGCCAGCAGGCCGGCGATGGTGTCGTCGGCCAGCGGTGCGTGCGAGGGTTCGTCGTCGATAAGGCGCTTGACCATCGCCTTGACCGCGCTGCCCGACACCTCGGCGCCTTCCAGGCGCACGGCGAACAGGCGCTTGAGCTCGAACGTGCCGCGCGGGGTCTGGATGTACTTGCCGGTGGTGATGCGCGAGACGGTGGACTCGTGCATGCCGATGGCGTCGGCCACCTCGCGCAGGGTCAGCGGGGCGATGGCTTCCTCGCCGCGCTCCAGGAACGCGCGCTGGCGCTCGACCAGCACCTGCGTGGTGCGCAGCAGGGTGTCGTTGCGCATGCTGACGCCGCGCACCAGCCAGCGCGCTTCGTCAAGCAGGCCGCGCAGCACGCTGACGTCGCCAGGGGCATCGGACAGGGCGCGCTCGCAGTGCGCCGAGATGCGCACGCGCGGCGTGTGCCGGCTGTTGAGCGCCACGCGCCACTGGCCGTCGGCACGCCAGGCCACCACGTCCGGCACGACCACGTCGTGCTCGCTGGCCGGCGCCTCGTCCATCGGATGCGCGCGCAGAGTCAGGATCAGGGCGACCGCGGCGCGGACAGCGTCGGCGTCGGCCCCCAGGGCACGTCCCAGCGCGATCTCGTCGTGCGCGGCCAGCAGGTCCAGGTGGTCGCGCAGGATGCGGCTTGCGAGGTCGCGCGCGAGACCGGCCGGCTGCAGCGCCAGTTGCGCGCGCAGGCACTCGGTGGCGTCCACCGCGGCCACGCCCGGCCATTCGCCGTGCAGCACGCGCTGGCGGACCACTTCGAGCTCGCCGGCATCGACATTGCAGGTATCGGCACCGAGGCGGTGCAGTTCGTCCAGCGGCGCTTCGAGGTAGCCGCGGTCGTCGCACTGGTCCAGCCACCAGGCGGCCAGTTCGAGCTCGCGTGCGTTCCACTGCAGCGACAGCGCCTGCAGCAGGCGCACGCGCGGATCGGTCGACTCGCCGGCAGCCACGCGCAGGGAGGCGTCGTCGTAATCGCCGCCGACGCTGCCGCCGGACAGGAAGGAGGGTTCGGGCAGTTCGTCCCACGCGGCGGTGTCCAGGCGCGGGTCGGCAGCGATGTCCTCGGCGTCGTCCTCCGGCTCCTCCTGCTCGAGCAGCGGGTTGCGCTCCAGCGCCTGGCGGAGCTCGAGTTCGAGCTGCGGCGCGGTGAGCTGCAGGAGGCGGATCGATTGCAGGAGTTGCGGCGTCAGGTTGACGCCCAGCCCGAGCTTCGGGCTCATCGTAGCTTTCACGTCTGTGTCCCCATCCGCCAGAGCCGGCGGCCACGGACGTCATCGTGATGTGAAGGTGACGGCTAACGAATCGGGGCGAACCCGGACACGTTTCGGGGCAAACCTGTCGTCTTGTCGGGGCGTCCCTTACTTTGCGACGTGTTTTCGACGGCGCCTGTTGTGCCGCGTCAGGTGCTGACGCGCAAGGGCACGGCGATGGCCGTGACATTCTGGTTTTTTGACGCCGGTGCGGTGTCGGGAAAGCGGCGGACGTGTGGGCTCTGCAATGGGTGGGCCAGAGGGCGGGGCGGGCCCGATACGCTCGATTCAAGACCAGTGTCCGCCTTAGTGGCGGCGTGCTTCTCCGGGCACTCGCCGGATAAAGACTTCCCACCCACCTACCAGCCCGTAGCGCTCCTTGAGCAGGTGGCTAGGGGCTTTGAGCACATAGGCGGCGAGGGTCCGACCGAAATGCTGATCGAACGTCGTCTCCACGATCGAGGGAGTTGAACGGATGATCTCGATGGGGACACCGAGGTCGAGATGTTCGCCGACGCCATTCCAGAAGCGCGCGCCCAAATCATGTACGTGTCCGGGATAAGTGAAATCTAGGTCGAGGTGTGCGATACGGGCAAGTTTCATCAGGGGCACTACGTAGGGTGTCCGCGCATAGAACATTCCCCCCGGGCGTAACGCCGCAAACAGCATTGCGAGGGTGTCCTTGGGGTAGGGGATGTGCTCCAGGATCGCGCTTGCAAGCACGAGATCCGCGGCAGCATGGGGAATCTCAGCCAAGTCCTTGGCGCGGACTACCACGATCCGCGTGTCGTCGACGGTGGTCGTGGTCGGATTGTGGTCGACCAAGACGATGCGCACGGTGCGTGCACCTCGTTCCAGAAGTTGGCGCGCCGCGAGCACCGAATGGGTCCCGTCGCCACCGCCGAAATCGACAATCAGGACGTCGCGCTCCCCGAGCTGACCAAGCGAGGCGAACGTGTGCCGAATGATGTGGCTGGCCAGCCTCTCGGGCCTATCGAACGTGACCTGCTCGGGCTGGTCCTCGTAATAGTCACCGTAATATCTTTCCAGCACCTCCGGACGTGGCATGCGCGAAGCGGACGTCGCATCGCAGTGCCGGCAGTGCATCAGAGCAACGGTTGGGTTTTCCTGGAGCGACGTCACCGGGACCCTCGCCTCGGAGTTGCAGAACGGGCAGGCCGGGTCTGGCGGCAACAGTTCGTCTTCGCTCAGGTGGGCGGAGCAATGGAAGGCGGCGGCTTGCATCTGGGGTCCTCGCGCGCATCGAAGGAGGTGGTGACTCAAGCGGATGAGTGCCGCCGGTCATATCGCTTCGAGTAACGTCGAGACGATGTGAAGATCTAAGCCTGGCCCTTGGTCACGCGTTCGGACGGTCGTGCAAACGCATCGCCATGCGCAGCAGTTCGATGGCGTTGCGGCAGCCCAGGGCGGCCATGATGCGGGCGCGGTGGGTTTCCACCGTTTTGATGCTGATGCCCAGGTCCGCGGCGATCTGCTTGCTGGTGCGGCCGGCGCCCAGGGCGGCGAGGATTTCGCGCTGGCGCGGGGGCAGGGCGTCGATGCCGTCTTCGGTACGCGGGCGGGCGAACAACTGCGGCGCCGAGACCTGCGGGCTGAGGTAGGTGCGGCCAGCAGCGGCGGCACGGATGGCGATCTCTAGCTCGGCCGGCGCGGCTTCCTTCACGACGAAGCCGCTGGCGCCACGGGCGAGGGCCTCGCGCACGTGCGCCGGGTCGTCGTGCATGGACATCACCACCACCGCGCAGGCTGGCTGGTCGCGGCGGAGTTCGACGAGTGCTTCGAAGCCGCTGCGACCGGGCATCGACAGGTCCAGCAGGACGATGTCCGGCTGGTGCTGGCGAGAACCGACGACGGCCTGGTCGGCGTTCGCTGCTTCGCCCACCACTTCGATGTCCGCGAAGGACTCAAGCAGACGGCGAAGCCCCGCTCGGACCAGGGTGTGGTCGTCACAGATCAGTACGCGCAACAACCCCGAACCCACTCCGTTCCCCAGTGCCGATTTCCGTCCGGGCACCTTAGCGGAGGTGACGTGGAGCGGCCATGCGTTCACGTCAGGAATGTGACGGCCGCTCCAGATGCGCGGCCATCCGCAGGCGTACCGGACGCGACTGGATGGTCCGTCCGGAGTGCGGAAACGTGAGCGATTACAGGGATTTACATCCGGTCCCGCACTAGCCGAAAGTCAGCGCAGGCGACGGCTTTCCGCCACCTGGCGGCGATGCAGGCGGAACAGGTGACGTTCCAGGGCATCGGACAGGGCCGGCGACAGCGGACCGAACTCCAGCCACACCTCGCGGCCGTCGGTGGCGATGACTCGCGCGGGCAGGTCGATGCAGTCCGGCAGCCATTCGGCCGGCTGCACGCGCAGCACGCCGGCGGTGCCCGGGCGCACGGCGATCGCGTCGCCCTGCATCGACACGCGCGCGCCCCGCGGCGACCAGCGCAGCAGGGTGGGTTGCGGCAGCTGGCCGCGTTCGCGCATCAGCCGGCCGAACAGGCCCAGCAGCAGGTCGACCTTGGCTTCCACACGTTGCAGCGCGGACGAGGTTTCGGCCAGGTCGTCCTTGTCCTCGGTGCCGCGCACGTTCTCGCTGTGCGCCAGCGCGACCAGCAGCATCTCGGCGCGGGCCACGCAGTCGTGGATGGGAGCGGCGTCGGGACCGTCGGGCAGGAAAGCCGCGGCGCGGCGATCCTCGTGCATCAGCACGTCGTCGAACAGCGCCGCCTCGGCCGCCTGCGGCGTCACGCAGACACTTCCCGGTAGGCGAGCGCGCCGCGGCGGTCGCGGCCCAGGCGGGCCAGCGTGCGCGCGGTTTCGTCGCGGATCAGGCTCAGGTCGCCGAGCAACGCGGTCTGGTGTTCCAGCAGTTCGCGCCACGGTCCGGCCGACAGCTGCGACACGTCGGCGCCGTCGAGTGCCTGGCGCAGTTCGCGGTCGTGCCTGGCCAGCAACTCCATGGCCTCCTCCCACAGTCCGGCGTGCACGGCAGCGCGCACTTCGGCCTCGGGCAGCGACGGAACGGCGACGGTCATGGCGCGGCCTTCGGCGTGATCGCCTGCCAGGCCGATTCGATGTCGCCCAGCAGCGAGTCCACTTCGTTCAACGCGGCCGCGTCGTTGTCGGCGTTGGCCGATACCAGGCGCTGCTGCGCATAGTCGTACAGCGACTGCAGTCCGGCCGCGATCTCGCCGCCGGCTTCCAGGTTGAGCGCGCCGCTGAGGCCGCCGATCAGGCCGCTGGCATCGCTGATGGCCTTGGCCTTGCGCGGAATGTCGCCGCGTTCCAGGCATGCGCCGGCCAGGCGGATGCGGTCGCGCGCGCCGGACAGCATGAGCGCGACGAGGCGGTGCGGGTCTGCATCGAGCACGGCAGCGCTGACGCTGGTGCTGCGGTACTGCTGGGCATAGCTGCGTGAGCCGAGCATGGCGGGTGTTCTCCTGGCTTACGACATCGAGACGAGTTGCTGCGAAAGGAAGCCGCTGCTGCCCTGCAGCTGGGTCACCAGCTGTTCCATCGCGGTGAACTGCGCGGTGTAGCGGGCCTGCAGCGACTCCATGCGCCGGTCGAGGTCTTCGTATTGCGTGTTGTAGGTCTTCAGCCGCGCGTTGAGGCTGTCGGTGCGCGAGTCGAGCAGGCCGTCGTCCTCGAGCACGCTGTCGAGCAGCTTCTCCAGGCCGGCGCCGTAGCCTTCGTCGCCGGAGAACAGGCGGCTGAGCGCGCCGGGGTCCTCGGCCAGGCCCTTGGTGAGTTCGGTGGTGTCCAGCGCCAGCGTGCCGTCGGTGTTGATCTTCAGGCCCAGCGCCTTGAAATCCACCACCTGCTCGCTGGCCAGGTTGCGCAGCTGGCTCTGCAGGCCGCGCACCATGCTGTCGCCGGTGAGCGCGGCCGCAGTGTTGGTCTCGGAGTTGTATGCGGTCAGCGACTTCGTCATCGAGATCGCAGCGTTGTACGCGCTGACGAACGACTGCAGCGTCTTCTGCAGCGCGGCGTTGTCGGTGCCGATCTTCAGGGTGAAGGTCTCGCCCGGCTTGGCCTCGGTGAGGTTGAGCGTCACGCCGGGCAGCAGGTCGGTGAGGCTGTTGCTGCTGGAGGTGCGCTCCAGTCCGTCGACCTTCACGCGCGCGTCGGTGGCGGCCACCGTCTCGCTCATCGAGGTCTGCACGCCCGGGTCGTACACCAGCGCCGACAGGCCGCCGTTGCCGCCCTGCGTGGTGATGCGCAGCTTGCCTTCGGTGCCGGTGTCGGTGGCGGTCAGCACCAGATGCTGGCCGTCGTCGGCGTTGACCAGGCTGGCCGAGACGCCCTTGCCCGCGGCGGCGGTGTTGATCGCGCTGCGGATGTCGGCCAGCGTGTTGCGGCCTTCGGTGATCTCGACCTCGATGGTCTCGTCGCCCGCCTCGATGACCAGCTTGCCGGTGCCGAGTCTGGTGTCGGCCGGCATGCCGGCGGAGGTGAGCTTGTGCGCGCTGGCCAGGGCCAGCACTTCGATGTCGTAGTCGCCCACGGCCGCGGTGGTGCCGGCGCTGGCGGTGAAGCCGGCTTCCTCGGGCACGGTGGCGGTGCGGGCGCTGCTTCCGCCGTCCTTGCGCAGCTTGTCCAGCGCGCTCTGCAGGCCGGAGAAGACGCTCTTGAGCGAACCCATCGCCGACAGCTGGGTCTTGGCGGCGTTCTCGCCGCGGGCGATGCGGTTCTCGGTCGGCGCGCGCTCGGCGGCGACGAGTTGTGCGACCAGGCTCGGGATGTCCATCCCGGAGCCGAGCGAGGAGATGGCCATGGCGACTCAGCCCCTGCGCCGTGCGACCGCGGTGCGGTGCGGGTGGCGGGATGGACAGCGTCGGGCGATGGTCATGGCGTCTCCTTGGAAAAGGGCCGACGGGAGCGCGCGTGGTGCGCGCCCCCGCCGGGTTGGATCAGCCCAGCAGGCTGAGCACGTTCTGCGGGACTGCGTTGGCCTGGGCGAGCATCGCGGTGCCGGCCTGCTGCAGGATCTGCGTGCGGGTCAGCTCGGCGGTCTCCTTGGCGTAGTCGGCGTCGCGGATACGGCTGCGCGAGGCGGACAGGTTTTCGGAGGTGCTCTGCAGGTTGGCGATGGTGGAGGTGAAGCGGTTCTGTACGGCACCCATGTCGGCGCGCGCGGAGTTCACCGACGTCAGGGCCGCATCGACGATCTGCATCGCCTTCTGCGCGCCACCGAAGCTGGAGATGTCCAGGTCGTCGGCGAAGTTGGCGGCAACCGCGGTGGTGGCGGCGGTCAGGCCCGAGCCGGCGACCGTGCCACCGACCACCAGGGCCGTGTCGGCCTTGGTCGAGGACAGCGTGATCTGGTCGCCGTCGACCGTCGCGTACACGCCGGTCTGGTCGAACTTCTTGTTGATCGCGTTGGCCACGCCGGTGGCGATGTCCTCGCCGCTGGTGCCGTTGGTGTACGACACCGTGTCGATGGTCTGGCCGTTGATGGTCAGGCCCGTCACGCTGCCGTCGGCCGCCGCGTCGGCGATCGCCGCACCGGTGACGTCGGCGGCGAAGTCCACGTCGCCCAGCGCGGCGGCGTTGGCGTCGACGATGTTGTTCACGCCGATGGTCTGGCCCGCGTTGGCGCCGACCTGGAACAGCGCGCCGGCGAAGGAACCGTCCAGCAGCTTGGTGCCGTTGAAGTTGGTCTGGTTGGCGACGCGGTCGATTTCGGCGACCAGCTGCGAGACTTCCGAGTTCAGCGCGTCACGGTCGGACTGCGAGTTGGTGGCGTTGGCCGACTGCACGGCCAGTTCGCGGATGCGCTGCAGGTTGTTGCCGATCTCGACCATCGCGCCTTCGGCGGTCTGGGCCAGCGAGATACCGTCGTTGGCGTTGCGCACGGCAACGTCGAGGCCGCGGATCTGGGTGCTGAAGCGTTCCGAGATGGCCAGGCCGGCGGCGTCGTCCTTGGCGCTGTTGATGCGCAGGCCCGACGAAAGGCGCTGGATGGTGGTCGCCAGGTTCGCGCTGTTGGTGCCCAGGTTGCGCTGGGCATTGAGCGACATGACGTTGCTGTTGATGACTTGTGCCATGGGTATGTTCTCCTCTCAATTCGCCTTGGTCGTCCGGATCAGCCCAGCAGGCTGAGCACGTTCTGCGGGACTGCGTTGGCCTGGGCGAGCATCGCGGTGCCGGCCTGCTGCAGGATCTGCGTGCGGGTCAGCTCGGCGGTTTCCTTGGCGTAGTCGGCGTCGCGGATACGGCTGCGCGAGGCGGACAGGTTTTCGGAGGTGCTCTGCAGGTTGGCGATGGTGGAGGTGAAGCGGTTCTGCACGGCACCCATGTCGGCGCGCGCGGAGTTCACCGAGGTCAGGGCGGCGTCGACGATCTCGAGCGCCTTCTGCGCACCGGTGAAGGTGGAGATGTCGATGTCGTCGGCGAAGCTGGAAGCCGCGGCCGAGGCGCTGGTCGTGGCGGCGGTCAGGCCCGTGCCGGCCACCGTGCCCCCGATCACCAGGTCCTTGTCGGCCTTGACCGAGGTCAGGGTCACGTCGGCGCCGCTGACGGTGGCGTAGACGCCCGTCTGGTCCAGCTTGTCGTTGATCGCCTGGGCCAGGGCCTTGGCGTTGTCGGCGGCCACGCCCGTGTCGTCCACGTCGGCGATGGTGGTGCCGTTGATGGTCAGGCCGCTGATGTCGGCCGCGGTGACGGTGCCGGTGACGGCGGCGGCGAACTTGACGTCACCCAGCGCGGCGGCGTTGGCGTCGACGATGTTGTTCACGCCGATGGTCTGGCCCGAGTTGGCGCCGACCTGGAACAGTGCGCCGGCAAACGAACCGTCCAGCAGCTTGGTGCCGTTGAAGTTGGTCTGGTTGGCGACGCGGTCGATTTCGGCGACCAGCTGCTCGACTTCGGCGTTCAGGGCGTCGCGGTCGGACTGCGAGTTGGTGGCGTTGGCCGACTGCACGGCCAGTTCGCGCACGCGCTGCAGGTTGTTGCCGATCTCGACCATCGCGCCTTCGGCGGTCTGGGCCAGCGAGATGCCGTCGTTGGCGTTGCGCACGGCAACGTCGAGGCCGCGGATCTGGGTGCTGAAGCGTTCCGAGATGGCCAGGCCGGCGGCGTCGTCCTTGGCGCTGTTGATGCGCAGGCCCGACGAGAGGCGCTGGATGGTGGTCGCCAGGCTCGCGCTGTTGGTACCCAGGTTGCGCTGGGCATTGAGCGACATGACGTTGCTGTTGATGACTTGTGCCATGGTGGGTCTCCGTAGGTTTCGGGCTCCGGCGCTTGGCCGGCCGGCTTACCGCAGAGGTTGGTCGGTGGAGCCGGCCCTTGCCGCTGCTGGTGTAAATAGCGGCGCCCCTGTTGAAACCTTTAGCTCCTGGTTGACAAGTCTTCGTGGATGGCGTGGACGTGTGACGTGATGCTCAGTCGGGCTTCCCAGCCCGGTCCCGGAGCCCGGGGCCGGGGCGAGCGCCGCTTCCTCTTTAGCTCTTGCTTCATTGCTGTCATCCCCGCGCAGGCGGGGATCCACCCTTGCGTGCTTCACTGCCTTCGAAAGGCGGAATCGCGACTAGATCCATGTTCGGCTCCGCCGAAGTAGAGCCGAGCTGCCTGCGCGGGAATGACGAGCCAAAACAGTCTTACGGTTTTCCCGAGTCCCGAGTCCCGAGTCCCGATCACACCAAATCGAACAGCGAACTCGACTGCAGCCGCATGAAGGCCTTTTGTGCGGCCTGCAACGCGGTGCTTTCGAGGGTGAAGCGGCTGATCGCCTCCGCGTAGTCCAGGTCGCGGATGCCGGACAGCGTGGTCTCCAGCGTTACCGACTGTGCCTCGCGCAGTTCGGCGGCGCTGTCCATCGCGGCGAGCTGCGCACCGCCGGTGGCGCGTCCGTCGATGAAGTGTTCCTGCGCGGTGGCGGCGTTGCGCAGCGACGCCTGCAGCTGGTTCTGCTGCGCGGCGCGCTGCTGCGGCGTGTCGTCGGGCAGTTCCAGCGCGGTGACCAGGTCGTCGAGCATGCCGAATACGTCCTGCGTCTGCGCCGGCCCGACGCTGAAGCTGTCGCCCGTGGCCGGCGCGCCGTCGATGCGCAGGGTGAGGCCGCCGACGCTGATGCCTTCGCCGCTTTCGTACGTGCCGGTGCCGACGACGGCGCCGCCTGCATCGCGCAGCTCATAGGCGTCCGGCGCGGTGAAGACCACGCTGTAGTTCTGCCCGTTCCAGCTGCCGGTGTTGCCGACGCCGAACTCCATCAGCACGCCGCTGCCCGTGTTGGCCGTGGCAGCCGAGCCGTCGACACGGCCATCGCCGGTGCGCACGCGCATGAACAGTTCGCTGCCGGGGATCGTGTCGGAGACAAAGTGGTCCGGTGCGATCTCGACCTGGCGCTGCGTCTGGTCGCCGGTGTAGCTGACGTCGCCGCCGCCGAGCACGAACGGCGCATGGCCGTCGTCGGTGCCGCCGAACAGGTAGCGGCCGCTGCCGTCCTGGCTGTTGGCCAGGCCGAGCAGTTCCTCGCGGATGACCTTGAGCTCGGCGGTGATGGCCTTCTTGTCCTCGCTCGACAGGCTGGCGTTGTTGGCCTGGATGGTGAGTTCGCGCACGCGCGCCAGGCGATCGCCGGCCTGCGCCAGCACGCTTTCCTGCAGGTTGAGCCGGTTGCCCAGCACGTTGGCGTTCTGACCGAAACGTTCCAGCTCCGCGGCGGAGCGATCCAGCGATACCGCCGTGCCGGCGGCGACCGGGTCGTCCTTCGCGGTGACCAGGCGCTTGCCGGTGGCCAGCTGTTGCTGCGTGTGCGAGAGGCTGGCCTGCTTGCCCAGCATGGTGCTCAGCGACTGCAGGTAGACGCCGCTGGTGGAAATGCGCGTGTTCATCGGCTCACCGCGCTGATGAGGGACTGGAACATGCTGTCGGCGGTGGAGATGACCTGCGCGGCGGCCTGGTAGGCCTGCTGGAAGCGGATCATGTTGGCCGCTTCCTCGTCGATGTTGACGCCGCTGATCGCATCGCGCGCGGACTGCGCCTGGTCGTGCAGGATCTGCTGCGCTTCGGCCGCGTAGTCGGCCTGGCGCGCGGCCGAACCGACCTTGGTGGTCAGGCCGCCCAGCGCGTTGTTGAGCGACACGGTGCCGTTGTTGAGCGCTTTCGCGTCGTCCAGGTTGGACAGCTTCAGTGCGTTGCCGTTGTCGCTGGAACCCGCGCCCGTGCGGCCGACGGCGAAGTGGTCGCCCGCGGCCGGCACGCCGTCGAGCGTGAGGCTCCAGCCGTTGGCGTTGATCGGCTGCCCCGGCGTATAGGTGAACGGACCGCTGCCGTTGACGGTGTACTGCGTGGCGTCGATGAACTCGATGTCGGCCGGCGTCAGCAGGTCGGCATTGGCGGCGTCGGTCACCTTGATGCCGCTGACCTTGCCGGTGCCGACGTTGTCCAGGTCGGCCTGCGCCTTCACCGGCGTCGCCGCGGCGATCCGGCTGGGGTCGTCGATGGCCACGCCGATGCCGCCGGCCGCGGCGGCCGTGGGCTGCAGCAGGAAGCGGTCGCCACTGGCCGGCGCACCGCCCACGACCAGCGCCACGCCGTTCACCACCAGCGGATCGGCGGCGGTGCCGGTGCCAGTGAGCGGAATGCTGGCGCCGGTGTCTGCGCGCGTGGCGCTCCACGCGGTGCCGTCGAACTTCAGCAGCACGTTCTGGCCGTCGAGTTTCGACAGATCGCCGACGCTGGCGGTGAGCGTGCCGGTGCCGGTGTTGCCGCTGTGGCCGTTGACCTTCGGTGCCGGCAGGCTGAAGAAGTCCGTGCCCATCTGGCCGTTGAGGTCCATGCCGGCGCGGTGCTGCTGGTTGAACGTCTCCGCCAGGCCCACCGCGATGCGGCCGAGTTCGGCCTGCGCCGGATCGAGCACGTCGCTGCGGAAATCCATCAGGCCGCCGATCTTGCCGCCCAGCGAAGTCTGGTTGAGCTGGATCTGCTGGCCATTGGCGTCCAGCGCCAGCTGCAGGCGCTCGGGCCGGTACGGGTCGGTAACGGTGGTGAGCTTGGCCGACGTGTTGCCGACCACCATCGCCTGGCCGCCGGCGGTGAACACGTTGAGCGACCCATCGCCCTGCGCGACGGCCGTGCCGCCGGTGAAGCCGACCAGCTCGGACACCAGGCGGTCGCGCTGGTCGAGCAGGTCGTTGGAAACGTGGTTCGGATTGGACGAGATCTCGCCGTTGAGGCGCGCGATTTCGGCGCCCAGGCGGTTCACTTCCTCGGCGGCGCTGCGCAGGCCGCTGTTGACCTCGTTGTCCAGCGAATCGAGCTGGCCGCTGAGCTGCTTGAAGCGGTTGGCCAGCGCGTTGGCGTCGGACAGCACTTCCTCGCGCGCGGCCGATGACGAGGCGTTGCTGCTCAGGCCGGTGGTCGCGTCGAAGAAGTTGGACCACACGCCGGACAGGCCGGTGGCCGAATCGGACATCAGGCTGTCCACGCGCGAGGCGAGGGCGGACAGCTGCTGCAGGCGCGAGAGCTCGCCGCCGGTGTCGAGCAGCCGCGAAGTCGCCAACTGGTCGGCGACGCGGCGCACGTCCGCCACCTGCACGCCGTTGCCGACATAGCCGTAGCCCATGTCGGTGGGATTGCGCGTGGCCAGGTCGACGCGCTGGCGCGAGTAGCCCTCGGTCGCGACGTTGGCGACGTTGTGGCTCACCGTGGCCAGCGCACGCTGGAAGGCGATGAGCGCGCCGGCACCGGTGGAAAGGACGTTGGCCATCGGGGGGTCAGCCTCCTGCGTGTCAGCCGCGCGTCGCGCCGCCGTCCAGCGAGGCGAGCGCACGGTTGAGCGTGGCGCCTTCCGCGATCGCATTGATCTTCGCGGCGTAGGCGGGGTCGGTGGCGTAGCCGGCGCGCTGCAGCGCCTGGGCGAATCGCCGCGTGTCGTGGCCGGCTGCGCGCGCCTGCGCGTAGCGCGGGTTGTCGAGCAGGCGCGCGTAGTCGTCGAAGCTCTCGCCGACCGAGCCGTAGGCGCGGAAGTCGGCGCGTTCGCTGCGGCGCTGGCCGTCGACGTATTCGTGCGTCGAGGCATTGACGCGGTCGCCGCTCCAGCGCGAACCGGCCTTGATGCCGAACAGGTTGTGCGAGGTGGCGCCGCCTTCGCGGTTGGCCAGGCGCCGGCCCCAGCCGGTTTCCAGCGCGGCCTGCGCGACCAGCGCCTTGGGCGAGACGCCCAGTTCGTCCGCCACGCGCTGCGCGTGCGGCCAGACCGAACGCACGAAGGCCTCCGGGCTGCTGCAGTCCAGCGGCGCATTCGTAACGCAGTCGGTCGGGGTTGGTTCGACCGAGGGCAACGCCGGCGTGTGCACGGCCGACAGCGACACACCGTCGCTGCTGGGCGTGAGCGACAGCGACGTCGGCATCGACATCGACGGAGCGGTCGGGTTCAACGGGAACGCGCCGGGCGACGCCGTAGGCGCGGTGGCGCCGGTGGCCTGTTCCAGTTGGCGCACGATCAGCGGCGCCAGGCCCAGGCCGCGGCCCTTGGCGAGCTCGCGCGAGAGCTGCTGGTCGTACATGTCGCGGTAGGTGCTGTTGTCGCCCAGCAGCGGGTCGCCAAAGCTGGCGCTGCGCATGGACTTCACCAGCATCTGCGCGAACTGCGCCTCCAACTGCTGCGCCGCGTGCTGCAGGCGCGCGCGATCCGGACGCGCGGTGTCCGGCGTCGAGAGCGGCGTGGCGATGGAAGCGGGCAGGCGCATGGTGGGGTCAAGGCAAGAGTTGTGCCTGCACCTTGGTCGGAGAAGCGAATCCCCCCTCGCCCCCCTTTTTCAAAGGGGGGAAGACGGCAGAAGCGAATCCTCCCTGGCCCCCTTTTTTCAAAGAGGGGAATACGGCGGAAGCGAGTCTTCCATGGCCCCCTTTCTTCAAAGAGGGGAATGCTTTGGCTCCCCTCCCCTGCGGGGAGGGGTTGGGGGAGAGGAGAGCAAGCGCCGGGAGGCGCTCCGTGGCCCGCATCCTGTCCGCCGGCGAAGCCAACACCCGGTCACCCTTCTTCAGGCGAGAGCGACGGCATTCGAGCAGGCGGTCCACACTCCCCACTAGATCACCTCCAGCTCCGCCCGCAGCGCGCCGGCGCGCTTGAGCGCTTCGAGGATCGCGACGATGTCGCCGGGCGCGGCGCCCACGGCGTTCACCGCGCGCACGATCTGCTCCAGCGACGTGCCACCTTCGAACAGGAACATGCGACCGCCGTCCTGCGAGGCTTCCACCGTCGATTGCGGCGTGACCACGGTGGCGCCGCGGCCGAATTCGTTGGGCTGGCTGACCTGGGTGTTCTCGGTGATCGACACCGTCAGCGAGCCGTGCGACACCGCCGCCGGCAGCACGCTGACCTGGCCGCCCATCACCACGGTGCCGGTGCGCGAATTGACGATGACCTTGGACGCCGCCGCGCCGGGGCTGACGTCCAGCGATTCCAGCCGTGCCAGGAAACCGACGCGGTCGCCGTCGGAGGGCGGCGTCACTTCGATGGTCACCGCGTCCACGGCGCGCGCGCGGCCATTGCCGAACTCGCGGTTCACCGCCTGGACGATGTGCGAGGCGGTGGTGAAATCCGCCTCGTGCAGGTTGAGCGTGACGTTGCCGGAAGCCGGCGCGCCGGCGACCGCGCGTTCCACGATCGCGCCGTTGGGAATGCGGCCGCCGTTGGGCGCGTTGACCGAGATGCGCGAGCCGTCCCTGCCGGCTGCGCCGAAGCCCGACACGACCAGGCTGCCCTGCGCGATGGCGTAGATCTGCCCGTCGGCGCCTTTCAGCGGCGCCATCAGCAGGCTGCCACCGCGCAGCGAACCGGCGTTGCCGATGGACGAAACGGTGACGTCGATCGGCTGGCCCGGCTTGGCGTAAGGCGGCAGTTCGGCGTGGATCGCGACCGCGGCGACGTTCTTCAGCTGCGGATTCACGCCCGGCGGAATGCTGACGCCCAGCTGGTCGAGCATGGTCTTCAGGCTCTGCACCGTGAAGGGCGTCTGGCTGGTGCGGTCGCCGCTGCCGTCCAGGCCGACCACCAGGCCGTAGCCCACCAGCGGATTGCCGCGCACGCCAGCCACCTGGGCCAGGTCCTTGATGCGTTCGGCATGGGCGGGCGGCACGACGGCCAGCGTCAGCACCAGCCCTGCGAGCGCGCAGGCCAGCGCGAACGCCACCCGGGACGCCATCCCGGCGAAAGCCGGGAACCGGACCCGCAGCGCATGGAGAAGACTCGCGGCGACTCCACGCGCGCCCGGCCCGGATCCCGGCTTGAGCCGGAATGACGAAGTGGCGAGGAGGACAAGCAAACGGATGTTCATGCGCCCTCCTCAGTACGGATAGACAGCGGAATTGAAGAACCGGCCCAGCCAGCCCATCGCGTTGGACCTTGCCAGCGTGCCGCGCCCGCCATAGACGATGCGCGCATCGCCGACGCGGTCGGACGGGATGCGGTTGTCGGGACCGATATCGGCCGTGCGCACGATTCCTTGAACCTGGACCAGCTCGTCGCCCTGGTTCAGGCGCAGGCGCTTCTCGCCGCGCACCAGCAGGTTGCCGTTGCCCAGGTCCTGGACCACGGTCGCGGTGACCGAACCGCTGAGGCGGTTGCTCTGGCTGCTGTTGCCGGCGCCCTCGAAATCGCGTGAACCCTCCACCGAGGCCTGAAGGATCGCGTTGCCCTTGTAGGTGATCGGCACGCCGGCGATGGTCGGCGCGGCCATGTCGATAGTGGAGTCCTTGCTGACCGAGGTGTTGGCCTGAGCCCGCGCGCTGGTGTTCTCGACCAGCACGATGGTGACCAGGTCGCCCACGCCACGCGCCTTGTTGTCCTCGAACAGGCGCAGGCTGCGGCTGCCCGGGTAGATGGCACCGTCGCTGGCCGATGCCGGCGGTGGCGCGTACGCGACCGGCGGTGCGGTCATCGGTTCGTACGGACGCACGTCGCCCACGATGGTGGCGCAGCCGGAGCAGGCGAGGGTGAGCAGTGCGGCGAACGTGAGTCGGGCGTTCATGGGGTTTCCTTGGAAAGCCAATCCCCCTGTGTCCCCCTTTTTCAAAGGGGGAAGCCGGGCTCCGCGATGGACATCCACGACCTGGCTCTGTGCTGTTCTCCCCTCTTTGAAAAAGAGGGGCCGGGGGAGATTCGCTCTGGCGATTACAGGTTGTTGTTGAGGAAGCCGAGCATCGAGTCGGTGGTCGAGATGGCCTTGGCGTTGGTCTCGTACGCGCGCTGCGTCTCGATCATCGACACCAGCTCTTCCACGACGTTGACGTTGGAGCTTTCCAGCTGGCCCTGTGCGAGCAGGCCGATGCCGTTGGTGCCCGGCGCGCCCTGCTGTGCGGGGCCGCTGGCGCCGGTTTCGACGAACAGGTTTCCGCCGATGGCCTGCAGACCCGACGGATTGACGAAGTCGGCCAGCGTCAGCGCGCCGACCTGCACGTCCTCGGCCTGGCCCTGCACCTTCACCGAGACGGTGCCGTCGGCGGCGATGGTCACGCTCTGCGTGCCCTCGGGGAACTGGATGCCCGGCTGCACGGGATAGCCCGAGCTGGTGACCATCTCGCCCTGCGAATTGCGCTTGAAGTTGCCGTCGCGCGTGTAGGCGGTGCTGCCGTCGGGCATCAGCACCTCGAAGAAGCCGCGACCGTCGATGCCCACGTCGAGCGCGCCCCCGGTGACGGCCAGGCTGCCCTGCGAGAACTCCTTGGCGGTGGCGGCCACGCGCACGCCGGTGCCGGTGGACAGGCCGGTGGGCAGCTGCGTCTGCTCGGAGCTGGCGCCGCCGGGCTGGCGCACGGTCTGGTACAGCAGGTCCTGGAATTCCGCGCGGTCGCGCTTGAATCCGGTGGTGTTGGTGTTGGCGAGATTGTTCGAGATCACCGCCATGCGCGTCTGCTGCGCGTCGAGGCCGGTCTTGGCGATCCACAGAGCCTGGTTCATGGCGTGTCTCCGGTTCTACGGTGTGTCGGATGAAGCGATGTAGGAGCGAGCTTGCTCGCGACAGGAAATCGACTCGACGGTCGCCAGCAAGCTGGCTCCTACGAGAGGGTTCAGCGCGACCCGAGCAGCGAATTCGCGCTGCGTGCGTTCTCGTCAACGCTCTGCAAGACGCGTACCTGCATCTCGAAGGCGCGCGCGGTCTGGATCATCTGCACCAGCATCGAGGTGGCCTCGACGTTGCTGTTCTCCACCGCGCCGGGGACCAGCGAGTCGCCCACCGCGGGCGGCGGCGGCTGGCCGTTGGCCGGGCGCATCAGGCCGTCGTCGCCGCGCACCAGGTCGGCGGTGCGCGACTGCACCACGCCCAGGCGGCCGGCTTCGGCGATGGTCGAGGCGGGCTGGCCCTGCGGGACGATCGAGATGGTTCCGTCGGCCGCGATGTCCAGCGACTGGTACGGCGGCACCGTCAGCGGTGCACCGTTGGCGCCCAGTACCGGGCGCCCGTTGCTGGTGAGCACGCCGTTGGCGGTGAGCTGCAGGTTGCCCGCGCGCGTGTAGGCCACGCCGCCGCCGGCGTCCTGCACCGTCAGCCAGCGGTCGCCGTGCATCGCCACGTCGAGCGTGTTGCCGGTATTGATGATGGCGCCGTGCGTGTCGCTGACGCCGTAGGTCTGCCCGGCCGCAGCCACGCGCGAGGCGTGGCCGTTGCCGGTGACGGGCACCGCCGTACTGCCGCCCAGCGTGGCCTGGAAACCGACGGTGTCGGCGTTGGCCAGGTTGTGCGCGACCGAGGCCTGCGTCTTCAGCGACGTGCTGGCGCCGGTCATGGCGATGTAGAGCGCGCGGTCGGTCATGTCACGGTCGTCCGTTCAATGCATCCGCGCGTCAGCGGATGTTGATGATCGTCTGGGTGATCTGGTCCTGCGTCGAGATCATCTGCGCGTTGGCCTGGAAGTTGCGCTGCGCGGTGATCATGTTGACCAGCTGTTCGGTCAGGTCGACCGTGGAGGCTTCCAGCGCGCCCGACTGCAGCGTGCCGAAGTCCGCCGTGTCCGGCGCACCGGTGCGCGGCGTGCCCGAGGAATAGGTCTCGGCCCACACGTTGTTGCCCTGCGGCTGCAGGCCCTGCGGATTGGTGAAGGTGCTCAGCGCGATCTGGCCCAGCGGCTGGTCGTCGCCGTTGGAGAAGCGCGCGTACACCACGCCGGTGGAATCGATGTCGATCTCGTTGAGCTTGCCGGCGGCGTAGCCGTCGGGACGGATGTCACGCAGCGCGAATGCCGAACCGTACTGCGCCGAACCCGACAGGTTCAGCGTCAGGTTCATGACGCCGGCGCCGGTGGTGGGCGTGTACGGATCCATCGTGATCTGACCGCTGGCCGGCGCGATCAGCGCACCCGAGCCGTTGAACTGCAGCGTCGTCGGCGCACCGACCGACGCGCCGTCGATGTAGTTGTAGACCTGCCACTCGTTGGCATTGGCGGTCTTCACGAAGTACGAGGTCTGCACGTGCGCCACGCCCAGCGAGTCGTACACCGTCGCGCCGCCGGTGGAGTGGCTGTAGGTGTTGGTGTCGGTGGGATCGAACGGCGCGACCGTCGGCTGCGTCGCGTTGCCGGGCAGGGTGACCTGCATGGCCACGTTGGTGGAGGCCTGCGGCGGGCTGGTGGTGGTCAGCAGCTGCAGGTCGACCATGCGGCCAGCATCGAAACCATTGCCGTTGGCATTGGGCGCGAACACCTGCAGGCGCTTGCCGTCGGGCGTGCCGATGAAGCCGTTGGCATCGGGCTGGAAGTTGCCCGCACGCGAATACACGCGCGCGCCGTTGTCGTTGAGCACGAAGAAACCTTCGCCGTCGATCGCCACGTCCAGGCCGCGGCCGGTCGGGTCGATGTTGCCCTGCGAGAACTGCTGGGCGACGTTGCTCAGCTTCACGCCCGAACCGATCGCGTTGCGCGACAGGCCGTAGGCGGTGGACGAGAACAGGTCGGCGAACTCGGCGCGCGATTCCTTGAAGCCCGTCGTGTTGACGTTGGCGATGTTGTTGGCGGTGACGTTGAGGTCGGAGTTGGCGGCGTTGATGCCGGACAGCGAAGTGTTGAAGCCCATGGCGTGTTCTCCGGAGTGGAGTTCCTCTTCCCGCGCGGGAGAGGGGTTGGGAAGGGAAGTCGTCAGCGGATGCGCAGCACGTAGTCCAGCGGCGCGGTGCCCAGGCCGGGCAGGTCGAGGAACACGCCGTCGCTGCCCACGGTCACGCTCTGCACGCGCGCTTCGACGTAGGTGCTCAGGCTCTTCTTGCCTTCACCCGCGCCTAACGTCGCGGTGACGCCGTAGGTACCGGCGGGCAGGCGTTCGCCGGCCTCGTTCTTGCCGTCCCACTCGAACGCCACCTCGCCGGCCGCATCGGCCTTGACGGTGAACTTGCGCACGCTCTGGCCGTTGGCGTCGGTGACCTCGAAGGTGACGCTGCCGGCGTCCGGCGCGGCGACCACGCCATTGACGGTGCCTTCGGCGCCCAGCGTCATCTTGGCCGAGGGAATCAGCACGTCGCGGCCCACCAGCGCCGCACCGCGCAGCATCTGGTCGGTCGCCAGCGACGAGGTGAAGCCGTCCATCGTCGACTGCAGGCCCTGGATGCCCTGCACCGTGGAGAACTGCGCCAGCTGGCCCAGGAACTCGCTGTTCTGCATCGGGTTCAGCGGGTCCTGGTACTTGAGCTGTTCGGTCATCAGGCGCAGGAAGTCGGCCTGGCCGAGCGAGTCGGACTTCTTGGTGGTGGTGTTCGTGTTGGCCGTCTGGCCAAGCGCGGAATAGATGTCCGAATCGATGGTGCTCATGGGCATGTCCTGATGGGGAGACCGCGCGCCGGGCGGCTGGCGCGACGTGGCAGTGCGGATGGAGCGCTATTCACCGGTCACGCTCAGCGGCCCATGTTCAAGGTCGCCAGCGCCAGTTCCTTGGCGCTGTTGAAGACCTCGACGTTGGCCTGGTAGCTGCGCGAGGCCGAGATCAGGTCGACCATCTGCGCCACCGAATCGACCGCGGGCGCGTACACGTAGCCCTGCGCGTCGGCGAGCGGATGGCCGGGCTCGTAGCGCTTGAGCGGCGCGGCGTCGCTTTCGCGCACTTCCACGACGTTCACGCCGGCCAGGCCCGGCTGGTCCGGCACCGCTTCGGCGCGGAACACCGGCTGCTTGGCGCGGAAGACCTCGTCCGGATTGCCGGACACGGAATCGGCGTTGGCCAGGTTGGAGGCGATGGTGCTCAACCGGACCGACTGGGCGTTCATCGCCGAACCGGCGACGTCGAAGATGGGCAGGTTGCTCATGCGCGCGCGCCCTATTGCCCGGTGATCGCGGTGAGCATGGTGCGCACCTTCGATTCGACGAAGTTCAGCGAGGCGCGGTACTCCAGCGCGGCCTGCGCGAACAGCGCGTGCTCGCGTTCGCCGTCGACGGTGTTGCCGTCCACGCTGGGCTGGCTGGACGGCCGCGCGTAGCGCGCGCCCTGCGCCGCCGCGTCGAGGCCGTCGCCCACGGCGGCGTTGGGCTGCAGGGCGGCCTGCAGCGCCGTGTTGAAGTCGAGGTCCTGCGCCTTGAAGTTGGGCGTATCGGCGTTGGCCAGGTTGGCCGACAGCAACTGCAGCCGCTGCTCGCGCAGGGCCAGCGCAGTGCCATGGATGCCAAGGAAGTCGGACATGACGCCTCCGGGTCGGTGTTCACCGGAGGAGAGGCAAGGGTTGTGCCAGAACGTCGGGACTCGGGACTCGGGACTCGGGACTCGGACGAGCCTGTCGCGGCAGCGCTTTCAGCCGTCATCCCGCGAAGGCGGGGATCCATGCCTGAGTCCGTCACGGCCGACGAATGCCGGAATCGTGCCGGCTTTCCGGATCCGACGCCCGGATCCCGACCTCACCCCAGCGACTGCACCCGTGCCGCCACGCGCTGCGCCAGCTCGTGCTCGGAGTATTTGGGCACGAAGTCGTCGGCGCCCACGCGCTCGACCATCGCCATGTTGAACACGCCCGACAGCGAGGTGTGCAGCAGCACGAACAGGCCGCGCAGGGCCGGATCGCGTCGGATTTCCGTCGTCAGGGTGTAGCCGTCCATCGCGGGCATCTCGATGTCGGAGATGACCATGGCATATCGCTCGTGCGCCACCACGCCGTTCTGGGCCAGCTGCTGCAGGTGTTCCAGCGCCTGGCGACCGTCGGACAGCAGGGTCGATTCCAGGCCCAGCTGCTCCAGCACCAGGCGGATCTGGTTGCGGGCCACGCGCGAGTCGTCCACCACCAGCACCTGCCGCGGCGCGGTCGGGCTGGCCGCGGTCAGCGGCGCGATGCGGTCGGCGTCGCTGGCGCGGGGTGCGGACTCGGCCAGCACGCTTTCCACGTCGATCAGCTGGATCAGCTCGCCGTGGTGGCGGGTGACGCCGGTCAGGTAGTGCTGGTCGGCGCCATGCTCCGGCGGCGGGTGGATGTCCTCCACCGCGATGTTGACGATGCGGTCCACTGCCGACACCAGGAAGCCCTGCACGGAGCGGTTGAACTCGGTCACCACCAGGTACTTTGGATCGCCCGAACCGGCTTCGCCATGGCCGATGGCCCGCGCCAGGTCCAGCACCGGAATGCTGCGCCCGCGCACGTCCGCCGCACCGCTGAAGGCCGGCGGCAGTTGCGGCAGGGTGAACAGCGGCGGCCGCGGCAGGACTTCCTGCACCTTGAACACGTTCACGCCAAAAAGCTGACGCGACCCCAGCCGGAACAGCAGCAGGGCCAGCCGGTTGTGGCCGGCCAGGCGGGTGCGTTGGTCGATGCGGTCGAGCAGGTCCTGACTCATGGACGGGTTGTCGGCCGGGAGGGGCGGGACTTGAGCTGGCTGGGACGCGACGTGACGTCGTCGGGTAGCGGTGTTGCAGGGGTGTGCCGCGGCCGGTCGCTTGTGGCTGGCGCGTCATTCCTGCCGAAGTCTCACATCTGCCTCGCGACTGCCATGCGCCTTGGCTCGTCATCCCCCGCGAAGGCGGGGATCCAGGGACTTTTCACGCTTTACCGGGCGCCCTTCAGTATTGACGCCTTCAGCCGTTGCTCGTCATCCCGGCGAAAGCCGGGATCCATCCGCCGTTGCCTTTACTCGTCATCCCCGCGAAGGCGGGAATCCAAAGACTTTTCACGCTTTCCGGGCACGCTTGAACTACGAAGCCAAAGCGTCCGTCCGTCTAAAGCCGGCCGGGTCACTTTTCTTTGCTGACCCAAAGAAAAGTAACCAAAAGAAACGGTCTTCCCCGACACAGCAATCCCGCGATCGGTCACGGAATCGGCGCCCCGCAAGTCGGCGTCCCTGCCTCCTTGCTATGCGCCGCACATCCATGTGCGACGCCCTACGGGTCTAGGAAAGCGGTTGGCTGTTCACAGCAACAGCAAGAGCAAAGGCAAGGCCAAAGGCTAAGGCAAGCAACGGCAACGCAACGGCAAGGCAAAAGCGCCGGCGACAAGGTTCGCTTTGGCTTCTTGCTCGTCATTCCCGCGAAGGCGGGAATCCAGGGACGTTTCACGCTTTACCGGACGTCTCTCGGCGGTGATGTCTTTAGCCGTCGTCCTTGGTCCGGACGAAAGCCGCGACCCAGAGCCGCTTTGCCGTTGCTGTTGAGCAGCCAACCGCGCCGCAAGCCCCGGAGGGCAGCGCACAGGACGTGCGCTGCTGAGCGCGGAGGCAGGAGCCGACCCGCGAAGGTACCTACCCGCTTCAGTTCGTGGGATTGCTTCGTCGGGAAGACCCGGCCGGCTTTAGACGGACGGAAGATTTGGCTGTTGCTCCTGACAGCACAACGGTAAAGCGTGAAACGTCCCTGGATCCCCGCCTTCGCGGGGATGACGAGCTAGGAGCAATAGCAACTGGGTCCGGGGCCTTCGCGGGGATGACGAGCAAAAGCAACAGCCAATGGATCCCCGCTTTCGCCGGGATGACGGGCAATCGGGATGACGGGCAATAAGGAGGCGAGTCGGCTCGCCCAAACCCTCCGGCACAAATCCTGCACACCCCTCCGCATTCCCTCCCTGGAGGCCGTGATGCACACCCCAATCCGGTATCTGCTGGCTGCGCTGACGCTGTGGCCGGTGTTGGCGTGGGGCGACGGATTCCAGTCGCCGGAGTCGGTCCGTGCCGCCGCGGCAAGCGTGCTGAGCAACGGTGCCGAAGTGGTGGTCGCGGCGCGCCTGCGCATGCCGGCGTGCTCGCAGCCGCTGCAGGCGGCGGCCAATGGCGCCACTTCAGTGGCGGTGCGTTGTGCCGATAGTCCGGGTTGGCAGGTTTATGTGCCGGTGCGGGTGCGGCAGGGCGATGAGGCCCAGGCACCTGCGCCGGCCGCTGCGGTGGCGGCCATTCCGGCGGCACCAACGGCGACGGTCGGCCGGCGCCTGCGTCCGGCCACGCCGCTGGGCAACCCGACCGATGCCGAAAAACCGGCGGTGCTGCGCGGAGACCCGGTCACCCTAGTCTCGCGCGCCGGCGGGATGGAGGTCAGGGTAGGCGGTCGCGCGATGGGTGCGGCGGCCATCGGCGGGAGGGTCTCGGTGGAGAACACGGCCTCGCGTCGCATCATCCGGGGCCGGCTGGTCGAAGCTGGGGTGGTCGAGGTGAATTTGTGACCACCCTTACAAACCTGTCAGGTTTTCCCCTCAAGTCTGCCCGCGGGCGGCCGTTATCCAGTTCGAACACGTTATCCAGGAGTCAGCCATGACCCACAAGATCGACGGCGCCATGTCGCCCGCCCTTCGCCAGATCGAGGCGACGGCCGGCCAGTCCGTGCAGTCCAAGGCGGGTGCGGAGCGCGACCAGCCGGTCGGTGCCGCGGCCCCGGCCGACCAGATGCGCCTCACCGGCGATGCCGCGGGCCTGCAGGCACTGGAGCGCGAGCTCGGTGCGGCTCCGGCCGGCATCGACGTGGCCAAGGTCAACGCGATCCGCGCCTCGCTGGCCGACGGCAGCTATCGCGTCGACCCGCAGGCGATCGCCGACCGCATGCTTTCGCTCGAGAACGCCCTGGGCAAGTGAGCGCCGGCGTCGTGACTGCCGACCTTCACCCGCTGGATGCGCTGGAGCGCGCGCTGCACGAGGAGCGCCGTGCGCTGCTCGAGCACGACGTCGACGCGCTGCTGGGCTCCACCCGGGCCAAGCTGGACGCGCTGCGCCAGGCCGAAGTGCTGGGCGTGGGACCGCAGGACGCATCGCGCGTGCGTGCCCTTAACGACCTCAACCAGGCCAACGGCGCCCTGCTGGCGCGCCGCCGCCGGGAGGTGAACTGGTCGCTGCGCCACCTCGGTCGGCTCGACGCCGACACCGTGTACGATGCCACCGGACAGTCGGGCGCCAGACCCCAGGCGCGCTGTCTCGGAGTGGGATGAACGAACTCAGCGGCCACACACCGATCAACGCCTGGAGCGACGACATGCTCTGGGCCGTGTCCATATCCGACCTGGCCGTGTTCCTGCTCGATGGCCAGGGACAGCTGCTGCACAGCAACGACGCCGCCCGCGTGCTCGCCATGCGCCTGCACCCGCAGGACCGGCAACCCGACCCGGGCATGCTGCTGTCGTACATCCCCGACCAGGGCTGGCAGATCGCGCTGCGCGACGGCCGCTGGATCGGCGAGGTGCCGACCGCATTGCCGGGGCTGGTGCTGGAGATCAAGGCGTTTGCCGGCCGCGACCGCGGCGCCTGCCGCCGCTTCGTGGTGATGACCGACATCTCGGTGCGTTCGGCGCGCGAGGGCGAACTGCGGCGCCGCCACGACGAGCTGCAATCCACCTACGACCGTCTCGCCAGCGCGCAGGAACAACTGCTGCAGTCGGAGAAGATGGCCTCCATCGGCCAGCTCGCCGCGGGCGTGGCGCACGAGATCAACAACCCCATCGGCTACGTGCACTCCAACCTGGGCACGTTGCAGGAATACGTCGGCGCGCTGCTGGCGCTGCTGGACGGCTACAACGGTGCGCTGCAGTCGGACGACCCGGCGGCCAGCCGCCCGCTGATGCGCCAGTTGCGCGAGCGCCTGGACGTGGACTTCATCGTCGGCGACCTGCCCAAGCTGCTGGAGGAATCGCGCGAGGGCATCGAGCGCGTGACCAAGATCGTGCAGGATCTCAAGGAGTTCTCGCACGTCGAGCGCGACGAACCCATGCGCCCTTCCGACCTGCGCAAGGGCCTGGAATCCACGCTCAACATCGTCTGGAACGACCTCAAGTACAAGGCGCGCGTCGAGAAGCACTACGACGAGGTGCCGCTGGTCGAGTGCTACCTCTCGGAGATCAACCAGGTCTTCATGAACCTTTTGATCAACGCCGGCCAGGCCATCGCCGATCGTGGCCTGATCACGCTGGCGATGGGCACCGAAGGCGACGAGGTGTGGGTGAGCGTGGCCGACGACGGCATCGGCATCCCGGAGGAAGTGCAGCAGCGCATCTTCGATCCGTTCTACACGACCAAGCCGATCGGCCGCGGCACCGGGTTGGGGCTGGCCATCGCCTATCGCATCGTCGCCAAGCACCACGGCCGCATCGAAGTGACCAGCCGCCCGGGCGAGGGCAGCACGTTCCGCGTGGTGCTGCCGATCGCGCAGCCCGAGCTGTCGAGGCCGCGCGCCAAGTAGCGCTCGGGCGCAGCGCGCTCGCGACGCATCGCACGCGCGCAAAGCGGCTACGATCTGCCGACCCCACGCTCGAGGCATCCGATGCCGTCCACTTCGCAACGCCGCTGGTTCGTCGCCGGCGACCTCAACGGCTTCTTCGGCCTGGTGGTCGACAACCTGTCGATCCTGGGCTTCATCTCCGCCGCGCTGATCGGGATCTTCGGATTTCCCGCGGACGTCGTGTTCGGCCGCATGTTCCCGGGCACCGCGTTCGGCGTGCTGGTGGGCAACGGCATCTACACGTGGATGGCGCACCGGCTGGCGCGACAGAGCGGGCGCGATGATGTCACCGCGATGCCGCTGGGCCTGGACGCGCCCACCAGCATCGGCATGGCGCTGCTGGTGCTGGGTCCGGCGTTCGTCGCCTTCAAGCAGCAGGGCATGGACGAAGCGGCCGCGGCGAACGCCACCTGGCAGCTCGGCATGGCCTCGCTGGTGGTGATGGGCGTGCTGAAGCTGGTGCTGTCCTTCTTCGGCGATGCGATCACGCGCGCGGTCCCGCGCGCGGCGCTGCTGGGCTCCATCGGTGGTGCCGCGCTGGCGCTGCTGGGCTTCCTGCCGCTGATCGAAACGCTGCGCTCGCCGGTGGTGGGCTTCGTCACCTTCGGCCTGCTGCTGTACGTGCTGGTGGCGAAGGGACGCCTGCCGATCCGCATGCCGGGCGTGCTGCTGGCCTTCATCGTCGGCACCGTCCTGTACTACGGCCTGGGCCTGGCTGGCCTGGGCACGCCGGGCTTCAGGCTGCCCGACGCGGTGGCGATGCGTTTCACCCTGCCGCTGCCGACGCTGGGCTTCATCGACGGGCTGGCCTACACCGTGCCGTACCTCCCGCTGCTGCTGCCGTTCGGCCTGCTGATGGTGGTGGGCGGCATCAACGTCAGCGAGAGCGCGCGCGCGGCGGGCGACGACTACCGCACCCGCGACGTGCTGCTGGCCGAGGCGGTGTCCACGCTGGTGGCGGGTTTCTGTGGCGGCGTCGCGCAGACCACGCCGTACATCGGCCAGCCCGCGTACAAGCACATGGGCGCGCGCATGGGCTACACGCTGCTCACCGGGCTGTTCATCGGGGTGGGCGGGATGCTCGGCTACGTGTCCGGGCTGGTGCAGTGGCTGCCGATCGCGGTGCTGGCACCGATCATCGTCTACGTGGGCATGGACATCACCGTGCAGGCCTTCCACGACAGCCCGCGTCGGCATGCGTCGGCCGTGGCGCTGGCGTTCCTGCCGTCGGTGGCGTACCTGCTGGTGATCAAGCTGGGCAATCCGGCGTGGATCGATCCGTCGCGTTTCGCCGCGCTGTACAACGGCGTGGACGGCCACGGCCTGCCGGACCTGGCGACCATCGTCACGCTGGGCAACGGCTTCATCATCACCGCGATGATCTGGTCGACCGCGCTGGTGGCGATGATCGACCAGCGCTTCCGCCGCGCTGCGGTGGTGCTGCTGGTGGGCGCGGTGCTGACGCTGTTCGGGTTCATCCACTCGGTGGACCCGCGCGGCAGCATCTACTGGCCGTGGGCGGTGCAGGGCCTGGCGAAGAACATCCTGTGGCAGTTTTTCGGTGCGTACGTCGCGCTGGCCGCCCTGTTGCTGCTGCTCTCGCTGCAGCGCCATGCCGATCCTGCCGGAAGCGGCGCGGACGATCGCCCGGCGCATTGATCCGCGCGCGTACGTCCGCATCTTTACCTGATCCCCACACGCGAGCCCCGCCATGTCCCTGCAGTCCGAACTCAATGCCATCGCCGGCGTCACCGCCGCGCGCGAGCCCGCCACGCAGGGCTTCGTGTTCAACCACACCATGCTGCGCGTCAGGGACGTCGCGAAGTCGCTGGATTTCTACACGCGCGTGCTCGGCTTCACCCTGGTGCGCCGGCGCGATTTCGACGAGGCGAAGTTCAGCCTCTACTTCCTGGTGCTGGTGGACGACCCCGCGCAGATCCCCGCCGAGGAACCCGCGCGCGGCGAGTGGCTGCTCAGCCAGCGCGGCGTGCTGGAACTCACCCACAACCACGGCACCGAGTCCGACGCGTCCTTCGCCTACCACGACGGCAACAGCGATCCGCGTGGCTTCGGCCACATCTGCGTGTCGGTGCCTGAAGTGGAAGCCGCATGCGCACGCTTCGAGCAACTCGGCGTGCCATTCCAGAAGCGCCTGACCGACGGTCGCATGAAGGACATCGCCTTCATCAAGGATCCCGACGGCTACTGGGTGGAGATCCTGCAGCCGACGGCGCGGGTGTAAGGCGCGATGGGCGAATCGCGAGACGCTCCTTCCCGCCGTCATTCCCGCGAAAGCGGGAATCCATTTTCCGGCACCTGCAGCCTTCGGGAATCGTGACGACCCGGACGGATGGATTCCCGCGTGCGCGGGAATGACAGTACACGGTGAAGGTCCGAGGACCGACAGACTCCGGCAGCCTCACTCCCTTAGCGCCGCCAGGAACTTCTTCCGCCACGCCGTGATGTCGTTGACGCGCAGCAGTTCCATCATCGTCTGCCAGCGTTCGCGGCGCTCCTCCAGCGGCATCTCCATCGCGGCGGCGAGTGCGTCCGACACGCCGTCCAGGTCGTAGGGGTTCACCAGCAGCGCGGCGTCGAGTTCGCGGGCGGCGCCAGCGAAGCTCGACAGCACCAGCACGCCGGGGTTCTCCGCGTCCTGAGCGGCCACGTATTCCTTCGCCACCAGGTTCATGCCGTCGCGCAGCGGCGTGACCAGGCCCACGCGCGCCAGCCGGTAGAAGCCGGTGAGCGAGGTGTGCGGGTAGTTGCGGTTGACGTAGCGCACCGGCGTCCAGTCGGGCTCGGCGTGCGCGCCGTTGATGTGGCCGGCCAGTTGTTCCAGTTCGTTGCGCAGGTTCTGGTACTCGAGCACTTCGCCGCGCGAGACCGGCGCGATCTGCAGGAAGGTGAGCTTGCCGCGATGCTCGGGATAGCGCTTGAGGAAGCGGCCGAACGCGCGGAAGCGTTCCGGCAGGCCCTTGGAATAGTCCAGGCGGTCCACGCCGATCGCCAGCGCGCGCCCCGACAGGCTGCGGTCCAGCCGCTTCACGCCGGGTCGGTTCACCGCCGCGGCCGCCTGGCTGGCGATGTGCGCGGTGTCGATGCTGATCGGGAACGCGCCCGCGCGCAGACGTCGGCCACGGTGCGTTTCCAGCACGCCGTGCGAGATCACGCGGCCGCGTCCGAACAGGCGCACGTAGTCCTGGAAGCGTTCCAGGTCGCGCTCGGTCTGGAAGCCGACCAGGTCGTACGACGACAAGCCCTCGAACAGCCGCTCATGCTGCGGCAATGCCGCCAGCAGGTCGGAGGAGGGCATCGGCACGTGCAGGAAGAAGCCGAGCCGCGCACGCACGCCCAGTTCGCGCAGCAGCTTGGCCATCGGGATCAGGTGGTAGTCGTGCACCCACACGATGTCGTCTTCGCGCAGCAGCGGCGCGAGCTTCTCGGCGAACAGCGCGTTGACGCGGCGATACGCGGCGTAGGTCGCGCGGCTGTAGTCCACCAGGTCCATGCGGAAGTGCAGCAGCGGCCACAACGTGCGGTTGGCGAAGCCGCTGTAGTAGTCGTCATGGTCGCGCCGCGACAGGTCCATCGTGACGTAGCGGATGTTGCCGGCGTCCACTTCGTTCAGGCGCCCGGACTCGTCCGGATCGATGCGCCCGCTCCAGCCGAACCACAGTCCGCCGATCTCTTCCAGCGCCGCCTGCAACGCCACCGCCAGGCCGCCTGCGCTGGCCTGGCCGGGCACGGCGACGCGGTTGGAAACGACGACCAGCCGGCTCATGCGGCGTCCTGCCAGGGTCGGGACAATCGCATGGCGGCGTTGATCAGGCCGACGTGCGAGTAGGTCTGCGGGAAGTTGCCCCACGCTTCTCCGCCGTCGAAGTCCAGGTCCTCGGACAGCAGTCCCAGCGGATTGCGCCGCGACAGGATGCGTTCGAACAGGATCCGCGCCTCCTCCTGCCGCCCGATCGCAGCCAACGCGTCGATGTACCAGAACGTGCAGATGGTGAAGCTGGTTTCAGGCGCACCGAAGTCGTCCGGCGCGATGTAACGGAACAGCGCGTCGCCGCGCTTGAGCTGGCTGCCGATGGCTTCCACCGTGCGCACGAAGCGCGGGTCGTCCGGCTTGACGAAGCCCAGGTCGGCCAGCAGCAACAGCGACGCGTCGAGGCGGTTACCGTCCAGTGCCTCGACGAAATAGCCCAGTTCCTCGTTGTAGGCGTGTTCGAGGATGCGCGCGTGGATCTCGTCGGCACGGTGCCGCCACAGGCGAACCTGCGGCGCCAGGCGCAGATGCACGGCGATGCGCGCCAGGCGGTCGCACGCGGCCCAGCACATCACGCTGGAATAGGTATGCACTTCCTCGCGGCCACGGAATTCCCACAGGCCTGCGTCGGGCTGGTTGTGCATGGCGTAGGCCAGCTCGCCGACCTGTTCCAGCCGCGCGAAGGTGGACGCATCGCCCATGCGCGTGAGGCGCTGGTCGAAGAACATCTGCGTGGAGGCCAGCACCACGCTGCCGTACACGTCGTGCTGCTTCTGCAGCCATGCGAGGTTGCCGCGGCGTACCGGGCCCATGCCGCGATATCCCGTCAGCGACTCGACCTCGGACTCTTCCAGGCGCCGCTCATAGCCGATGCCGTACAGCGGTTGCAGTTCGCCCATCGAGGTCGAAACGTTGCCCACGTAGCGCAGGTATTCCTCCATCGTGCGCGTGGCGCCCAGACGATTGAGCGCACGCACCACGAAGGCCGAATCGCGCAGCCAACAGTAGCGGTAGTCCCAGTTGCGGACGGTGTGCGGTGCTTCCGGGATCGACGTGGTCATCGCGGCAACGATGGCGCCGGTTTCGTCGTACTGGCACAGCTTCAGCGTGATCGCGCTGCGGATCACCGCGTCCTGCCATTCCAGCGGGATCGACAGGTTGCGCACCCAGTTGCGCCAGTACGAGAGGGTCTGCTCCTCGGAATTGCGCACGAATCCGCTCACCGATTGCGTGAGCGTTTCGTCCGGGCCCAGCACGAGGTGCGCGTCGCGATCGAGCACGAACGGCAGCTCGTCGCGGATCAGGCGCACGGGCAGGTCGCTGGTCAGTCGCAGCGTGAAGTCTGGCACCAGGTAGCGGATGTGGTTGCTGCCCCAGGTGGTTTCCGGCCGGTGCGCGCCGTAGCTGCACAGCGGGCGCAGGCGCATGCGGATGCGCGGCGAGCCCGACAGCGGACGCAGGCGGCGCATCAGCATCACCGGTCGATAGAAACGATCGTTCTGGTGCCACCGCGGCGCGAAATCGACGATCTCCACCGCACCGCCGTGCGTGTCGCACAACACCGTGCGCAGCATCGCGGTGTTGGTGATGTAGTGCTGCTCGCTGTAGGCGAAGTCTTCCAGTTCGATGGTCCAGTCGCCGCCGGCGTGCTCGCGCGGGCAGAGCAGCGCACAGAACACCGGGTCGCCGTCGAAGGCCGGCACGCAGCCCCACACGATGCGCGCTCGCGCGTCGACCAGCGCAGCCACGCTGCCGTTGCCGATGAGGCCCAGCTCGAGACTGGAAGGAAGGCTGGCGTTCGATGTCATCCGTACTCCAGGATCAATGGAACAATCGGGATCGCGTGGACGGCATCGCGCAGTGGCTCAGGCCAGCGACAGGCCTTCCTCCAGCCACTCGCGTACCGCGGCGGGATCGTGCAGGCCATAGCGCGCACCGCTGGACGGACGCGAACCGACCAGCACGCCGAAACCGCCGTGGCTGCTGACCGCAGCGAAGGCATGCTCGTCGGTCAGGTCGTCGCCCACGAACACGGGCCGACGCCCCTTGAAGGGCGGATGCTGCAGCATGTCGATGACCGCGGTGCCCTTGTGCGCACCGTCGGGTCGCAGTTCCACCACCATGTTGCCCGGCTGCAGGTGATAGCCGGGCAGTTCGATGAGGATGGAATCGGCGTACTGCCGCAGCAGGTCTTCCGCATCGGGCGCGGCGCGCCAGTGCAGCGCGATGGTGGTGCCCTTGTCCTCCACGCGCGCGCCGGGATAGCGCTGCGCCAGCGCCTTGCCCCACGCGACGGCTTCGTCCAGTGCGCGCGGGCGCGGGTGTTTTTCCAGATGGCCTTCCTCGCGACGCTCCAGGCCATGCAGCCCGGTGGCGGGCAGCTTGAGCGGCGCGAACAGTTCGTCCAGCTGCGCCAGGCGCCGGCCGCTCACCAGCGCAAGCGCGCCGTCCAGGCGGCCGTGCAGCACGGCCAGCACGTCGACCAGGCCGGGGTCCACGAGCACGTCGCCGGGCACGTCGGCGAAATCCAGCAGGGTGCCGTCCACGTCGAGGAACAAGGCCCAGTCGGACGACACTGCCGGCGGGGTGGGCAGGGGGTTGGGAAGCGCAGACATACACGCATTGTGAACGCGGCTATGTCAGCATCAGGTGCACGCGTCGACATTCGGTTGAATTGGCCCGGAACGGGCCACATCTGGTGCGCATCGCGGCCCGATCACGACAAGTGGGCCGCCACCGATACCGAGAGGGAACCTCCATGCGAATGGACAAACTGACGTCGCGTTTCCAGCAGGCGCTGGCCGACGCGCAGTCGCTGGCGCTGGGCCGCGACCACAACGTCATCGAGCCCGTGCACCTGATGACCGCGCTGCTCGACCAGAGCGGCGGCAGCACGCGCCCGCTGCTGGCGCAGGCCGGCATCAACGTGCCTCTGCTGCGTGAGCGCCTGGGCGAAACACTGGAAAAGCTGCCCCGGGTCACCGGGCAGGCCGGCAGCATCAGCGTCGGCAACGATCTGGCGCGCCTGCTCAACGTGACCGACAAGCTGGCGCAGCAGCGCGGCGATGCCTTCATCGCCAGTGAGCTGTTCGTGCTGGCCGCACTGGACGACAACGGCGACCTCGGCCGCGCACTGAAGGCCGCCGGCGCCAACAGGCAGAAACTGGAAGCAGCGATCGACAAGATCCGCGGAGGGGAGACCGTGCAGTCCGAAAGCGCCGAAGACCAGCGCCAGGCGCTGGAGAAATACACGATCGACCTGACCGCGCGTGCCGAGAGCGGCAAGCTCGATCCGGTGATCGGCCGCGACGAGGAAATCCGTCGCACCATCCAGGTCCTGCAGCGCCGCACCAAGAACAATCCCGTGCTGATCGGCGAGCCCGGCGTCGGCAAGACCGCCATCGTCGAAGGTCTCGCGCAGCGCATCATCAACGGCGAAGTGCCCGAGGGCCTGCGCGGCCGCCGCGTGCTGTCGCTGGACATGGGCGCGCTGATCGCCGGCGCCAAGTTCCGTGGCGAGTTCGAGGAACGCCTGAAGGCCGTGCTCAACGACCTGGCCAAGAACGAGGGCCAGATCATCCTCTTCATCGACGAGCTGCACACCATGGTCGGCGCCGGCAAGGCCGAGGGCGCCATGGATGCCGGCAACATGCTCAAGCCGGCGCTCGCGCGCGGCGAGCTGCACTGCATCGGCGCGACGACGCTGGACGAATACCGCCAGTTCATCGATAAAGAGCAGGATACGCCCGTCGCTTTGCTTGACCTCGTTCAGTACCGCCTTCAGCCGCTCCTCGAACTCGCCGCGATACTTCGCGCCGGCAATCAGGGAGCCCATGTCCAAAGCGAAGACGGTCTTGTCCTTCAGCCCCTCCGGCACGTCCCCGCGGACGATGCGCTGCGCCAGCCCCTCCACGATGGCTGTCTTACCG
>NZ_DASRTS010000008.1:0-39086 GCF_035655815.1 Lysobacter sp. | reverse complement strand
TTCCAACTGACGACGCAAAGGACCACCGCAATGGACGAGAACAAGAAACGCGCCCTCTCCGCCGCCCTCACGCAGATCGAGAAGCAGTTCGGCAAGGGCTCGGTCATGCGCATGGGCGACCGTGCGGTCGAGGTGACCGAAACCATCGGCACCGGTTCGCTGATGCTCGACATCGCGCTGGGCATCGGCGGCCTGCCCAAGGGCCGCGTGGTCGAGATCTACGGGCCGGAGTCCTCCGGCAAGACCACGCTCACCCTGCAGGCCATCGCGCAGTGCCAGAAGCAGGGCGGCACCGCCGCCTTCATCGATGCCGAGCACGCGCTCGATCCCACCTATGCGCAGAAGCTGGGGGTCAATGTCGACGACCTGCTGGTGTCGCAGCCCGACACCGGCGAGCAGGCGCTCGAGATCGCCGACATGCTGGTCCGTTCGAACGCCGTCGACATGGTCGTGGTGGACTCGGTCGCCGCGCTCACGCCCAAGGCCGAGATCGAGGGCGAGATGGGCGACCAGCTTCCCGGCCTGCAGGCCCGCCTGATGAGCCAGGCGCTGCGCAAGCTGACCGGCAACATCAAGCGCTCGAACTGCCTGGTGATCTTCATCAACCAGCTGCGCATGAAGATCGGGATCATGATGCCGGGCCAGAGCCCCGAAACCACCACCGGCGGCAATGCGCTCAAGTTCTACGCCTCGGTGCGCCTGGACATCCGCCGCATCGGCGCGATCAAGAAGGGCGACGAGATCATCGGCAACCAGACCCGCATCAAGGTGGTCAAGAACAAGCTGGCGCCTCCGTTCAAGCAGGTCGTCACCGAGATCCTGTACGGCGAGGGCATCTCGCGCGAAGGCGAGCTCATCGACATGGGCGTGGAGGCCAAGCTGGTCGAGAAGTCCGGTGCCTGGTACGGCTACGACGGCGAGCGCATCGGCCAGGGCAAGGAAAACGCCCGCCAGTACCTGAAGGACAATCCGCAGGTCGCCGCCAAGCTGGAAGCGTCGCTGCGCGAGAAGTTCGTCCCGGCCGAAGCCCGTCGCGACGAAGATGGCGACGACGCGGGTCAGGACGACTGATCGAGCGGGATGAACGTGGCGACGGTCGAACATGCGTGACGATCCGCCCGCCGGTGACGATGCCCGCGGCGGCTCCGGCCGTCGCCGCCGCACTCCTGTCCGCGAGCAGACCCCGGTGCAACGCGCGCTGGGGCTGCTGGCCCGTCGCGAGCATTCGCGCAAGGAGTTGAGCCGGAAGCTCACGTCCCGCGGGCTCGATGCCGACGAGGTCCAGGTCGCCGTCGACCGTCTGGCGGGGGAGGGGTGGCAGGACGATGCCCGGTTCGCGGAGAACCTGGTCCGCAGCCGCGCCGCGAGCGGCTATGGCCCCATTCGTATCCGCGCGGAGCTGTCCACACATGGGCTCGACCGCGAGGCCATCGCACGGGCCATGGATACCTTCGAGGGCGACTGGCCCGAACAGGCCCGGGACCTGGTCCGGCGCCGATTCGGACCGGACGTGGGCGAGGACCTCGCCAGGCGCCGCAAGGCCGCCGATTTCCTGATCAGGCGCGGTTTCGATGGGGCCAGCGTCAGGGCCGCAACGCGTTTCGACCCCGACGATTGATCGCAACCTGGCGGTGCTCGCGTATGAGCCGGCTTGCTGACGACCGTGCCAGCGCTAAGATCACCAACGTCGACACGCTGTCACCTTCCGTCGTGAGCAAGTTCGCTCCGACGCCATCGCGCGTTGCGCGCCCGAGCGATTGTGGCGTCCGCCTGCGTCCCAGCCATCCGCAGCGGAAAACCCCACAAGCAGCCCCCCGCGCATCCTGCTACGCTAGCCTGCTTTCGGGTTTGGGTTGCCTGCTCCAGTCGACGCCCCCATCGTGAGGAGGGCATGGGCCGGTCCGCGTGGTTCCGGCCCGCTCCACGACTTCGCGCGACAGGCATGAAAACCACTACCGAAATCCGCAGCGATTTCCTCGAATTCTTCCGTAGCAAGGCCCACACCATCGTGCCGTCGGCACCCCTGGTGCCGGCCAACGACCCGACGTTGCTGTTCACCAACTCGGGCATGGTCCAGTTCAAGAACGTGTTCCTGGGCAGCGAGAAGCCCGGTTATGTGCGCGCGGCTGACGTGCAGCGCTGCCTGCGTGCCGGCGGCAAGCACAACGACCTGGACCAGGTCGGCTACACCGCGCGCCATCACACGTTCTTCGAGATGCTGGGCAACTGGTCGTTCGGCGACTACTTCAAGGTCGATGCGATTACGTGGGCCTGGGAGCTGCTGACGCAGGTCTGGAAGCTCGACCCCGCGCGCCTTACCGTCACGGTCTATCACACCGACGACGAGGCCTACGGCATCTGGGCCAACCAGATCGGCGTGCCGCCGGAGCGGATCGTCCGCATCGGCGACAACAAGGGCGCTCCGTACGCCTCGGACAACTTCTGGCAGATGGCCGACACCGGCCCCTGTGGTCCGTGCACCGAGATCTTCTACGATCACGGCGATCACATCGCCGGTGGTCCTCCGGGCTCGCCGGACGAGGACGGTGACCGCTACATCGAGATCTGGAACCTCGTGTTCATGCAGTTCGACCGGCAGCCCGACGGCACGCTCGTGCCACTGCCGGCGCCGTGCGTCGACACCGGCATGGGCCTGGAACGTCTGGCTGCGGTGCTGCAGGGCGTGCACGGCAACTACGACATCGACCTGTTCCGTCACCTCATCGCGAAGGCCGCGGAGTTCACCAGCACGCGTGACCTGGACAACAAGTCCCTGCGCGTCATCGCCGACCACATCCGCGCGTGCGCGTTCCTCATCGTCGACGGCGTGCTGCCCAGCAACGAAGGCCGCGGCTACGTCCTGCGCCGCATCATCCGCCGCGCGCTGCGCCATGGCTGGATGCTCGGGCAGAAGCAGCCCTTCTTCCATCGCATGGTCGCGCCGCTGGTGGAAGTGATGGGCGATGCGTATCCGGAGCTGCCGGCCAAGCGCGAGTTCGTCGAGCGTGCACTGCTGGCCGAAGAAGAGCGCTTTGCCGAGACGCTCGACTCGGGCATGCGCATCTTTGATGAAGTCGCTTCGCGTTCGAACACCACCATCCCGGGTGTCGACGCGTTCCGCCTGTACGACACGTACGGTTTCCCGGTGGACCTGACCGCCGACATCGCGCGCGAGCGTGGCCTGACCGTCGACATGGCCGGCTTCGACGCGGCGATGGAACAGCAGCGCGAAACCGCGCGCGCTGCGGGCAAGTTCGGCAATGCCACCTCGATGCCGGCCGAACTGGCCGCGCAGCTGGCGCCAACGCAGTTCCTCGGCTACGAACAACTGGTCGGCGACGACCTGCAGGTACTCGCGCTGCTGAAGGACGGCAGGCCGGTCGAGCGCATCGAAGCCGGCGAGGAGGCCGTAGTCATCCTCGATCGCACTCCGTTCTATGCCGAGGGCGGCGGACAGGTGGGCGACACGGGCGATCTCGAAGCCGGTCCCGCCCGCTTCGCGGTGCGCGACACGCTGAAGTTCGCCGGTCAGTTCCACGGACATGTCGGCACGCTCGCCAGCGGAACGCTGCAGCGCGGCGACCGCGTGCGTGGTGCCGTCGACGGCGTGCGCCGCGCGGCCACCGTGCTCAACCATTCGGCCACGCACCTGTTGCATGCCGCGCTGCGCGGCGTGCTGGGCGATCACGTTGCCCAGAAGGGCTCGCTGGTCGCGCCGGATCGCCTGCGTTTCGACTTCGCGCATTTCGCGCCCGTCGGCGCCGACGAACTGGCCGAGATCGAGCGCCGCGTGAATGCTGAAATCCGCCGCAACCATGCCGCGGAAGTCCATCACATGGGCATGCAGGAAGCGCTGGATTTCGGCGCGCTGGCGCTGTTCGGCGAGAAGTACGGAGAGCGCGTGCGCGTGCTGCGCATGGGCGATTCCTCCACGGAACTGTGCGGCGGAACGCACGTGTCGCGCACGGGCGACATCGGTCTGTTCAAGATCGTTTCGGAAGGCGGTGTTTCCGCGGGCGTGCGTCGCATCGAGGCCGTAACCGGGCAGGGCGCGCTCGACTACGTGGCCGAAGAAGAGCACCGCCTGGACGAGGCGGCGCGGCTGCTCGGCGGCAATGCGGCCGACGTCGGCGAGAAGCTGCGCAGCTTGCTGGATCGCTTCCGCAAGCTCGAGCGCGAGGTCGAGTCGCTGAAGGCCAAGGCGGCTTCGGGCGCGACCTCGGACCTGGCGGCCTCGGCCAAGGACGTGGGCGGCGTGAAGGTCGTGGCGACGCGGCTGGAAGGCTTCGACGCCAAGGCGCTGCGCGACGCCGTGGACCGGCTCAAGCAGCAGCTGGGCGATGCCGTCATCGTCCTTGCGGGTGCCAGCGAGGGCAAGGCCGCCCTGGTGGCAGGCGTGAACGGAAGCGCGACCGGCAAGGTGAAGGCGGGTGAACTCCTTGCGCACGTTGCCAGTCAGATCAATGGCAAGGGCGGCGGCCGACCCGACATGGCCCAGGGTGGTGGCGAGGATGGCCCGGCCCTGGTCCAGGCCCTGGCGGGCGTAACGGGCTGGGTCGAAAGCCGGCTTGTCTGAACGGTGAACGCTGGTTTTCCGCGGTTGCGGGCCGGTCTGGCCGGCCGCTAAGATGGCCCGCGTTTGTTTCGCAATATTCGTGGGCGCTCTGGAGCGCCAACTTGCCGGCCCAGGGTGTCCGGCCATAGGAGATGTATAGATGCTGATCCTGACGCGTCGCGTCGGTGAGACCTTGATGATCGGCGACTCGGTGACCGTCACCGTGCTCGGCGTCAAGGGAAACCAGGTGCGCATTGGTATTACCGCACCGAAAGATGTCGCGGTTCACCGTGAAGAGATTTACCAGCGCATCCAGCGTGGTGAGGAACCCGGTGACAACGACCCGGGCAAGCAGAACGCCGGCTGACAAATCGTTGCCGTGCGCCGGGCGAGCCGTTATGCTTGCGCCCCCGCAGTTTTGAAGTACCGCGGAGACTTGCCCGAGAGGCCGAAGGGGCTCCCCTGCTAAGGGAGTATGGGGTCAAAAGCTCCATCGAGGGTTCGAATCCCTCAGTCTCCGCCAGTTCCATCGGACCACCGGAACCAGATTGCATGCATTCTGGTTGCTGACAAAGGCTCGCCGTGTCAGCCAGGCCGGATCACGGTCCACACGAATCCGCGCGGTTCGTGCTGTCGATCTGCAAAGCAGGTGCGACAGAAGTGTTCGAAAAATGTTTGACGAATCGGCAACGATCCTTCATAATTTTTCAACTCAGCGCCCGTAGCTCAGCTGGATAGAGCACCAGGCTACGAACTTGGTGGTCGGGAGTTCGAATCTCTCCGGGCGCGCCATACAAGACGAAAGGGCCGATGCGAAAGCATCGGCCCTTTCTCTTTGCGTCCCGCCCACGCGACGTGGCGAGCTTGATCAACGACTCCGCGCGCGCAGGTGATGCGGCATGGTGACGAGTCGCAAGCCCCGTGCCGCAAGCAGCGGTGTCGCCGTCAGCTTTCGAGAACCTGCATGGCGGCCAGCGATCCACGTGCCTTGCGGCGCACGCGGTCTACCCGGCGACGCCGGGCGATGCCATAGTAGCGGCAGTACCACTCGACGAATTTCGCCACGCCTTCCTCAACGGTGATGCGCGGCGCGTAATCCATGTCGCGCGCCAGGTCGCTGCAGTCTGCTTCCGTCGCCGGTACGTCGCCCGCCTGCAGCGGCAGCAGTTGCAGCGTCGCCCTGCGTCCCAGGCACTCCTCCAGCACCTCGATGTAGTGCAGCAGTTCCACGCTCTGGTCGCTGCCGAGGTTGTACAGCCGGTAGGGCGCGACACCGCTGGTGGCGGGGTCGGGTTGGTTTCCCAGCCAGTTCGTGTCGGCAGTGGGGACGCGATCGAGCGCGCGCACCACGCCACCGACGATGTCGTCGATGTAGGTGAAGCTGCGCTTGTGCCGTCCATGGTTGAAGACGCGCAGCGGCTCGCCGGCCAGGATCGCGCGGGTAAACAGGAACAGCGCCATGTCGGGCCGGCCCCATGGGCCGTAGACCGTGAAAAAGCGCAGGCCCGTGCTCGGCAGGCCATAGAGGTGCGCGTAGCTGTGCGCCATCGCCTCGTTGGCCTTCTTGGTCGCGGCATACAGCGTGAGCGGATGCTCGGTGAGCTGGTGCTCGGAGAACGGCATCGCTGTGTTGGCGCCGTAGACCGAACTCGTCGAGGCATACACCAGGTGCGCCACGTCGTGATGGCGACAACCTTCGATCACGTGTAGGAAGCCGGTGACGTTGCTCGCCACGTATACGTGCGGATTCTCTGCGGCATAACGCACGCCGGCCTGCGCGGCCAAGTGCACCACGCGGTCCGGACGATGCGTGCGGAATAGCGACTCTACTGCATCGCGATCGGCCAGATCGCCGTGCACGTGCGTGTAGCCTGGATGCGCCGCGAAGCGCGCAAGCCGTGCGCGCTTGAGTGAGACATCGTAGTAATCGTTGAGGTTGTCGAAGCCCACGACCTCGTCGCCGCGTGCGAGCAGTTCCATCGCCACATGCGAGCCGATGAATCCGGCGGTTCCGGTGACCAGTACCTTCATCGTCACAGCCGCCCATCCACCGCATTGCGTGGCAGCACGTACTTCACGTCGTAGACCACCGAGACCGGCTTGCCGTAGGCGCGCACGCCGGCAGGCCCCAGTTCCGCGAACTCCCGATGCGCGACCGCGACGATTACGGCGTCGTAGGCGCCGCGATCCGGGTCGACGACGGGCGCGATGCCGTACTCATGCACGGCGTCCTCGGCGTCGACCCAGGGATCGTGCACGTCGACGCTGGTGTTGTAGCCGCGCAGCGCATGCACGATGTCGACCACGCGCGTGTTGCGCAGGTCGGGGCAGTTCTCCTTGAAGGCCAGTCCCAAAATCAGGATGCGCGCCTGCACGGGATTGATGCCACGACGCACCATCAGCCGCACGACTTCGCCGGCGATGTAGGCACCCATGCCGTCGTTGGTGCGCCGCCCCGCCAGGATCACGTCCGGGTGATGGCCGATCTCCTGCGCCTTGTGGGTGAGGTAATAGGGATCCACGCCGATGCAGTGGCCGCCCACCAGGCCGGGGCGGAAAGGCAGGAAGTTCCACTTGGTGCCCGCTGCCTGCAGCACTTCCAGCGTGTCGATGCCGAGCTTGTTGAACAGGATCGCCAGGTCGTTGATCAGTGCGATGTTGAGATCGCGCTGCGTGTTCTCGATGACCTTGGCGGCCTCGGCCACCTTGATCGAGCTGGCGCGATGCGTGCCCGCCTCGATGATGGAACCGTACAGGCAGTCGACGAAGTCGGCCGCTTCCGGCGTCGAGCCGGACGTGATCTTGAGGATGCTCGTGAGGCGGTGGTCCTTGTCGCCCGGGTTGATGCGCTCGGGACTGTAGCCGGCAAAGAAGTCGCGGTTGAAGACCAGCCCGGACACGCGTTCCAGGATCGGCACGCACACTTCCTCGGTGCAGCCCGGGTAGACCGTTGATTCGTACACCACCACGTCGCCCGGCTTGAGCACCTTGCCGACGCTCTCGCTGGCGCGTGCCAGCGGGCCCAGGTCGGGACGCTTGGCCGCATCGATGGGCGTGGGCACGGTGACGATGTAGACGTTGCATGCGCGCAGCGTGTCCAGCTCGCTGCTGCAGCGCAGCCTGCGGGAGCGCGCAAGTTCGTCCGACTCGACTTCCAGCGTGCTGTCGCGGCCTGCCCGCAGTTCGTCGACGCGCGCGCGGTTGATGTCGAAGCCGACCGTCTCGAAACGGTGGCCGAACGCCACTGCCAGCGGCAGGCCCACATAGCCCAGGCCGACCACGCCGACGCGTGCGGTTTCCAGTGTGGGCGGTGCGATGGTGCCGCCGGCGCTGGCCGCCGCCGTGCTCGCATCGCGCGTCGGCCTATGGACCAGCCGTTCCCCGATCTCGGTTGTGTCCATCCGTCATGCCTGTTGGAGGAATCGAAGGGCGAGCGTGCGTGCCGTGCGCGCATCGTCTCGTCCGCCTCGATGCAGGTAACGCGAGTCGGCGGCGGAACAGGACGCGCGTGTGATTTTCGACCGGCGTGTCCTCGTGCGCGGGCGACCTGCGTTTGCAGCCAGTACTGACGAACACCGGCCGGGCCGGGACAGGGGGAGGGGCGATGGCAGCAGTCGCGCGACGGCAGCAGGATCCGGATCGCACCTTGGCCCAGTCGTTTGCCTGCGCGCCGATGCCTTTGCAGGGATGCCTGGTGGCCATCGCCGAACTCGCTTGCTGGCGACCGTGGCTCGACGACGCATGGGCCCTGCTCGATACACCCGAACGCGCACGCGTCAGCCAGCGTCGCTTTCCCGCCGACCGCGAGGCGCTGGCGTTGACCTATGCGCTCCACCGGATGTTCGTGGCGCACGCACTGGGAATCGCGGCGGACGCGGTGGTTCTGTCGCGCGACGCGCAGGGACGGCCGTGTCTGGAAGGCGACGACCTCCATGGCCTGCCGATGTACACCAGCCTCAGTCACGCCGACGGCGTCGCTGCCTTCGCGCTGTGCGCGCGCGGCCCGGTCGGCGTGGACATCGAGGCGTCGTTACGCGCGGGCGAGTTGCCGGGCATCGCCGCGAGCGTGTGTCATCCGTCCGAACTGCAGTCGCTGGCCGGCTTTCCGGAGCCGTCCTACAGCCGGGCACTGCTTGCACTGTGGGTACGCAAGGAGGCGTTGCTGAAGGCCGAAGGCATCGGACTGGCGCGCGAGATGAACACCTTCCGCGCCAGTGCGGGAGAGGAAGTTTCACTGGCCGGGCGCACGCGGGATGACATGGCGTGCAGCGTGCGCCTGGCGATGCTCGATGTGGGCGAGCGATGGACTGCGGCGGTCGCGGCGCCACGCGACGCTGCAGTCGGATGCCATTGGCTGCATCCGGATGCTGGCCGGCCGGGTGCGGGAAGGGCGTTGTAGGGAGAGCGTCGTCGGGGGAGCGGCATCACCATGGCGGACGAAGCCGTCGCCATGGCGCACCGCTCCGACGCGAAGGATCGCAATGACATCCGCATGCGCGCACAACTTCGCGCGTGCGCAGGCATGGGAGTGGGGTCATGGGTTTGGGCAAGGCGAGTCTGAAGAATCGCGCGCTGCTGCTGCTGTGGCTGCTGGAAGTGGCGCTGGTGATGGCGGCGGTGATCGGCGCGGCGTGGCTGCGTTTCATGAACGATCCGGAAGGCCACGAGATCTTCGCGGAGAACCTCGCGGTGCGTGCGCTGCTGGTGGCGATGTTTGTGACCACCGCGATGGCGGCACTCGGCCTGTATGAGGTGCACGTCCGGCTCAACCGTTTCGAACTGGCGCTGCGCCTGATGGTGTCGTTCGCGCTGGGCGGCATCGGCCTGATGGTCCTGTACTACCTGATCCCCTGGGCGTACATCGGACGCGGCGTAATCGTCATCGCGATGGTGCTTGGCATGCTCGGCATCGCACTGTTGCGCTACTGCGTCACGCACGTATTCCGCGGCGGGCTGTTCAAGCGGCGCGTGCTGGTGCTGGGTGCGGGCCGCAATGCGGACCTGATCAACACGCGCATGCGCCGCGACAGCGACCGCCGTGCGTTCACGCTGATCGGCTTCGTGCCGATCCATGGCCAGGACGCAGCCGTGGCTTCGGCGCTGTGCATTCCGGCCCCAGGCGGGTTGTCCGAACTGGTGCACCAGCTGCAGATCAGCGAAGTCGTCGTGGCGCCGGACGAACGTCGCGGCGGCCTGCCGATGGAAGAGATGCTGACCTGCGTGCAGCGCGGCGTAGCGATGACCGACCTGTCGACGTTCTTCGAGCGCGAGGCGGGCATCGTCACCACCAACCTGGTCGATCCGTCGTGGCTGGTGTTCTCCGGAGGGTTCGACCATTCCACCTCGCGCTGCGCGATCAAGCGCCTGTTCGACGTGATGTCGGCCTCGGCATTGCTGCTGGTGACGTGGCCGCTCATGTTGCTGGTGGCGCTGTGCATCCGGCTGGAATCGCCGGGTCCCATCCTGTACCAGCAGACGCGCATCGGCGAAGGCGGGCGTCCGTTCGAACTGGTGAAGTTCCGCAGCATGCGGGTGGATGCCGAGGGCGACGGCGTGGCGCGCTGGGCGCAACAGGGCGACGACCGCACCACGCGCGTGGGCAAGTTCATCCGCTTGACGCGGCTGGACGAGCTGCCGCAGTTGTTCAACATCCTGCGTGGCGAGATGAGCGTGGTCGGCCCGCGGCCCGAGCGCCCGCAGTTCGTCGACATGCTCAGTCGCGAAATCCGCTATTACGCCGTACGCCATTGCGTGAAGCCGGGCCTGACCGGGTGGGCGCAGCTGCGCTACCCATATGGCGCCTCGGTGCGCGACGCCGAAGAGAAGCTGAAATTCGACCTGTTCTACGTGAAGAACCACGGCTTGGTGTTCGACCTGATCATCCTGCTGCAGACGGTCGAGGTGGTGCTGTTCCAGCGCGGATCGCGCTGAAGCCTGTGAGCAGCCGGCGCGTTGCGTCGCGCCGGTAACGAATCACGGCGAGGCCAGGTCCTCTTCCTCGCGCACCGGGCGTGACGTCGGCGCGAGCAGCCGGTTCGGCGCCATGCTCGCCCAATCCACCACGCGGCCCTCATCGAAACGCACCCATGAGGAACCGTAGTTCCACACGCCGTCCTGCACGCGCTCGGGCGAGCCCTGGATCGCGATGACGTCGGCTTCGTCCATGCCCAGCTCCAGGCGCGGCACGTTGGGGTCGGCGACATCCGCGACCGAGCCTGCCGGCTCCGCCTGGGTCTTGACTGGCGAGGACTCCGACCAGTGCAGCACCACCAGCACCACGACGAGCGCGAGCACGCCGCCGACGGCCAACCGCGAGGTCGGATTCGGTGCGGGCGCCTTGCGCCCGGTGGTGGCCAGCGCGCGTGCGACCGTCGGTGCCGGCGTGGGCGCTTCCGTAGCCACGCGCTGTGCAGGCGCGGCGGCCCTGGGTGTAGCGCCGGGCAGGCGGCCGTGGATGCGATGGAAGCGGATCGCACCGGAATACAGCGCGGTGAGTTCGGTGAGCGCGTGATGCGCATCCTGCGAACCGGACTGCTCCAGGTGACGGTCCGGATGCAGCTCCGCGACGCGGACACGATAGGCGCGCTTGAGATCTTCGAGGCTGCAATCGGGATGCAGGCCGAGCTGCTGATACAGAAGCGCGAAGTCCTGGCTCATGGGGCCCCCTTGTCGCGCCCAATCCTAGCCTGAGTTTCGACCTCGCGCATCGCGTGTGGACATGGCCGCTTGCAGCGACGCAAGGCGTTCTTTCCGACGAGTGGGGCGGGAATCGGATGGCCGGCACCCCGGCATTCCATCGTGCCGCGACGCCACGGAGGTGGCATCGCACACCGAAGGACGGCACCGCAGCGCACATGCGCATGGCATCGGAACAAGGAAACGGCGGCCGATCGTCCGCGGTTTGAACGTGATCGTTGCAGGGCGCCCGTGCAAGGGCGTGCGACAAGGGAGCAGGGGCATGAGCAAGCGGGCGGAATCGGTTCGGGCAGAGCGGAGCGGCGCGATGCCGACGCTCGATTCGGCGTTGCTGGACGTGCTGCCGCAGCACGCGGGCGACGAACCGGGCCAGGCGTGCTCGCTCGAGTTCGCCCTGAGTGCCGAGGCCCGGCGTACGCTGGATGCGCACGCCGCACCGGACCTGCTGATCGCCGCGGCGCTGACGGCGGTGGAGGCCGCGCTGGTCGGTGCCGACGAAGTGCTTGCCACCGTCGATGACGGCAACACCACGCGCCAGGCGCGCGTTGCCGTTGCGTCGACCGATGCCGCCCGCCTCGCCGATCTGTTGCGCAACGGTGACGCAGTGCCTGCGCCGCAGCCGTGCGCGTGGACCGCCGCCGCGCAAGGCATTCCGGCGCACGCGTCGTCGGCTTGGCGGACGGTGGCCGGCGCATTGCAGGTGGGGTACCGTGCGCCGCTGACGTATGACGCTGTGCGGATACTGGGTCTTGCAGCCGCACGCGCACTGCACGCGATCGCCGTGGAACCGTCGCGGCCGCTGGCCGACATGGACGTGCTCGAGCCGGCCGATCGTGCGCGCCAGACCGGCGAATGGGCCAACGCCGCCGCTTCGCGTACTCCGTTCGAAACCGTGCACGACGCCTTCGCGAATGCACGCGATGCATCGCCCGAGGCGATTGCCGTGGTGCACGGCGAGGCATCGATCACCTATGCGGCGCTCGACCGGCGCGCCGCGTCGCTGGCGACGCGCCTGCGCGAGGCCGGAATCCGTGCAGGGGACATCGTCGGTGTTGCGTTGCCGCGCTCGATCGATGCAGTCGTGGCGCTGCTGGGCACCATCAAGGCCGGCGCGGCGTACCTGCCGCTGGACCTGACGCTGCCGCACGACCGTCTGGCCTTCATGGTCGAAACCGCCGGCGTACGCGCGATCGTCGTGGATCCTTCGCACGACCTGCGTGTCTTGCCGCAGGGGCCGGCCCGCATCTCCGTCGAAGGCGACGACGCCCCGCTGGACGCATACGAAGTGGACGGCGACGCCCTGGCCTACGTGCTGTTCACGTCCGGCTCGACCGGCGTGCCGAAGGGCGTCGAAATCCGTCAGCGTTCGCTGGTACGGCGTCTGCACGGCGTGGATTACGTACGCCTGGACCAGGACTCGCGGATCCTGCACGCGGCTCCGCTCGGTTTCGACATCTCCGGCTTGGAGTTGTGGGGTGCGCTGTTCAACGGCGGCACGGTGGTCGTGCATGACGAGGCGGTGCCCACCGCGGCACGACTGCGCGAGAACATCGCGCGTCACCACGTCACCCACGGCATCATGGCCGCGGCGCTGTTCAACGCGGTGGTGGACGAGGATCCGACCATCTTCGCCAGCTTGCGCGAGCTGATCGTCGGCGGCGAGTCGCTGTCCGTCGATCACATCCGCCGCATGCAGGCCATTGCGCCGGACCTGCAGCTGCACAATGGCTACGGCCCGACCGAGTGCACGATCATGTGCACCGATCATGCGATCCCGCGCGATCTGCCGGCCGACGCCACCACCATTCCCATCGGTCGCCTGCTGGAAGGCACCACTGGCTACGTGCTCAACCGCCGCCTGCGGCCCGTGCCGACCGGCGTGATCGGCGAGTTGTGCATCGGCGGCGTGGGCGTGGCCCGCGGCTATCTCGGACGGCTGGAACTCAACGCGGAACGATTCGTGCCCAGCCCGTTCGTGGAGGGCGACGTGCTGTATCGCACCGGTGACCAGGTCCGGTACTGCGAACGCGGAGAGATCGAATTCGTCGGCCGTACCGATGCGCAGGTGAAGATCCGTGGCCATCGCATCGAGCTGACGGAAATCGAGGCGGTGCTCGCCCGTCATGCGGGCGTGGCGACCTGCAGCGTGGTGGCGCGTGCGGACTTTCCCGGCGAGAAGCGGCTGGTCGCCTACTACGTGCCGGCCACCGCCGAAGTGCACGCCCCGCAGTTGCGCGCGCACCTCGCCGCCGCGCTGCCGGCTTACATGGTGCCCACTCGCTATGTCGCGCTGGAGCAGTTGCCGCTGACGATCAACGGCAAGGTGGACCGCCGCGCACTGCCGGCCCCGGACCGTCGCCGCCCCGAACTCACCGTCGATTACGCGCCGCCGGCATCCGCGCTGGAAGCGAAGCTGTGCGACGCATTCGGCGCGCTGCTGGACATCGAGGGCGTGGGGCGGCAGGACAACTTCTTCGAACTGGGCGGCAGCTCGCTGCTGGCCGTGCGCCTGGCCGAGCAGATCCGTAACGAAGGCTGGCAGACCGGTGACGATGCGCCGCGTGTTGCCGCACCCACGATCTTCCAGAACCCGACGCCGGCCCGTCTGGCGGCGGTGCTGACGGGCGCCGACCAAGCGCCGGTCGCGCGTCGCGCGACGGGATCCGCAGGCAAGACGCATCACGAACCCATCGCCATCATCGCCATGGCCGGCCGTTTCCCCGGCGCCGCCGACGTGGAGGCGTTCTGGGACAACCTCTGCGAAGGGCGCGATTCGATCAGCAAGTTCCGCATCGATGAGCTGGATCCGTCGATCCCCGCGGGCGATCGCCACGACCCGTCCTACGTCGCCGCGCGCGGCGTGATCGACAACGTCGAACTGTTCGACGCGGCCTTCTTCGGCATCGGCCCGCGCGAGGCCGAGCTGATGGATCCGCAGCAGCGGATCTTCCTGGAACTGTGCTGGGAGTGCCTGGAGCGCGGCGGCCATGCGCCCGACGGCCTCGACGCGGCCGTTACCGGAATTTTCGCGGGCATGAACAACGCCACGTATTTCCAGCGCCATGCGTCCGCGCATCCGGAACTGGTCAACCGCGTCGGCGCGCTGCAGGTGATGCTGGGCAACGAGAAGGACTACATCGCCACGCGCGTGGCGCACAAGCTCAACCTCACCGGCCCGGCGGTGAGCGTGCACACAGCGTGCTCGACGTCGCTGGTGGCCATCGCGCAGGCCGTGGAAAGCCTGCAGTCCGGGCTGTGCGACATGGCGCTGGCCGGCGGCATCGCGGTGACGTGCCCGCCGCGCAGCGGCTACCTGTACCAGGAAGGTTCGATGCTGTCGCCCGACGGGCACACGCGCACTTTCGACGCGGACGCGAAAGGTACGGTGTTCGGCGACGGCGCGGCGGTGGTCCTGCTGAAGCGGTTGTCGGATGCGATTGCCGACGGCAACCCGGTGTACGCGGTGATCCGCGGCGCCGCGCTCAACAACGATGGCGCGAACCGCGCCAGCTTCACCGCGCCCAGCAGCGAAGGGCAGGCCGCGGTGATCGCGCTGGCGCACGACAAGGCCGGTGTCGATGCGCGTTCCATCTCGTACGTCGAGGCGCACGGCACCGCCACGCCGCTCGGCGATCCCATCGAGATCGAAGGTCTGACCCGCGCGTTCCGTCGCAGCACGGCGGATACGGGCTTCTGCCGCATCGGCTCGCTGAAGAGCAACGTCGGTCATCTGGTCACCGCCGCCGGTGCGGCGGGCGTCATCAAGACCGCGCTTTCGCTGCACGAAAAGCGCATTCCCGCGAGCATCCACTTCCGCTCGCCGAATCCGACCATCGACTTCGCCAGCTCGCCGTTCGTCGTCAACGCGGCCATGAGCGCGTGGGAAACCGACGGCGCCGCGCCGCGCCGCGCGGGCGTGAGCTCGTTCGGCCTGGGCGGAACCAATGCGCATGCCGTGCTGGAAGAAGCGCCGCCGCTGCCGGAATCCGGCGAAGCGGAAGGCCCACAACTGCTGGTGCTGTCGGCCCGCACGCCGGCCGCGCTGGGCATGGCCGCGACGCAACTGGCCGAGCACCTGCAGGCGAATCCGCACGAAAACCTGGCCGACGTGGCGTGGACGCTGGCGGCCGGGCGCAAGGCGTTCGCGCATCGCCTGGCCGTGGCGGCGGACGATGTCGCGTCCGCCGTGGACGCCCTGCGCGCTCCGGATACGCAGGCGGACGCCGCGCGCAGCCGTCCGGCGCGCACCAGCGGCGTGGTCTTCATGTTTCCGGGGCAGGGCGCCACCTACGCCGGCATGGGCCGCGGCCTGTACGAGTCCGAACCGGTCTTCCGCGATGCCATCGACGAATGCGCGAGCCTGCTGCGCGACACGCTCGGCTTCGATCTGCGCGAGCGCATGTTCGGCGAGGACGCCGAGGCACTGCTGCCCACGTCGGTGATGCAGCCGGCGACGTTCGCCATCGAGTACGCGCTGGCGAAGCTGTGGATGAGCCTGGGCGTGGAGCCCGCCGCGATGATCAGCCACAGCATCGGCGAGTTCGTCGCCGCCACGCTGGCCGGTGTGTTCGAGCTGCGCGACGCACTGCACCTGGTGACGCGTCGCGGTGCGCTGATGCAGGCCGAGCCGGCAGGCTCGATGCTGTCGATCCGCCTGCCGGCGGCGGCCGTGCTCGAACGCCTTCCCGAGTCGCTGTCGCTGGCCGCGGAGAACTCGCCGCTGGCCTGCGTGGTCGCCGGCCCAGGAGACGCCGTCGCGGCGTTCCAGTCGCAGCTGGAAGGCGAAGGCGTAGCCTGCCGCGCGCTGCGCACCTCGCATGCGTTCCACTCCGCGATGATGCAGCCGGTGGTGGAGCCGTTCCGCGCCGCCGTGGCCGCGGTGAGGTTGAACGCGCCGACGCGGCCCATCGTCTCGACCGTGACCGGCGCGTGGCTGGATGCCACCGAGGCGACCTCGCCCGATTACTGGGCCCGCCACCTGCGCGAGCCGGTCCGTTTCTCCACCGCATTGCAGGCGCTGCTGGACGACCCGGCGCGCGTGCTGCTGGAAGTGGGGCCGCGCACCACCTTGAACGCGCTGGCGCGCCAGCAGCCGGCACTGCAGAAGCAGCGCATCGGCACCGTCGCCAGCCTGGCGGACAACGCCGTGGACGAACGCCGGTCGCTGCAGGCCGCGGCCGGAAAGCTGTGGAGCCTGGGCGCCGCGATCGACCCGAAGTCCTTCGACCGGCGCGCGATCCGCCATCGCCTGCGCCTGCCGACCTATCCGTTCGAGAGACAACGTTATTGGGTGGAGGCGGTGGCGGCGAGCCCGAGCAACGTCGTCCCGCACCCCGCCGTTACTACCGCCGCACGCATTCCGACCGTACTGGAGACCGTCATGCCGCAGCCCACGCCCGTCGCCGCCGTCCCACCCGCCGCGCCCACCCCCGGTCGTCGCGAGCGTCTGGTCGGCCAACTGCGCGGCCTGTTCGAGAACGTGGCCGGTTTCGACATGAGCGATGCCGACGCGGACACCAACTTCATCGAACTGGGCCTGGACAGCCTGATGCTGACCCAGGTCGCGGTGCAGCTGCAGAAGAGCTTCAACGTGCCGGTGAACTTCCGCCAGCTGATGGGCGACTGCTCCAGCCTCGACCGCCTGGCCGGCATGCTGGACGCCGAGCTGCCACCGGAGGCCGCGCCGGCGCCCGTCGTCGTGCAGCCGGCCGCATCGGTGGCGCCGGTTGCCGTGGCGCAGATCGCCGCGGTATCGCCCGTCGCGATGCCCGCGCTGGACGGTGGCGGCGACTTCACGCGCCAGGTCATCGCGCAGCAGATGCAGCTGATGGCGCAGCAGCTGGCGTTGCTGTCAGGTGCCACCACCGCGCCAATGGCTGTGCCGACCGCAGCCGTTCCGGTCGCAGCCGCCGCGGCCGTTCCTGCGCCGGCAGTCACGGCGCCCGCGCCCCAGCCGGCCGCGTCGGCCGCGCCACCGAAACCCGCTGAAGCCGAGGAAGACACCGGCGCCGTGCAGCAGAAGTACGACGTCAAGAAAGCCTTCGGCGCCATCGCGCGCATCGACAACGGCGTCGATACCGACCTGTCGCCGCAGCAGAAGGCCAAGCTCGATGCGTTCATCGGTCGCTACGTCGCGCGCACCCGCAAGTCGAAGGAATACACGCAGGCCAACCGTGCGCAGCTCGCCGATCCGCGTGTGGTCAACGGTTTCCGCCCGCTGACCAAGGAGATCGTCTACCAGATCGTGGTGGAGCGCTCGAAGGGCTCGCGCGTGTTCGACATCGACGGCAACGAGTATGTCGATGCGCTCAACGGCTTCGGCATGAGTCTGTTCGGGTGGCAGCCGGACTTCGTGCTCGACGCCGTGCGCGAGCAGCTCGACAAGGGATACGAGATCGGCCCGCAGCATCCGGTTGCCGGCGAGGTCGCGCAGCTGGTGTGCGAGCTCACCGGCCACGACCGCGCGGCGTTGTGCAACACCGGTTCCGAAGCCGTGCTTGGCGCGCTGCGCGTCGCGCGAACCATCACCGCTCGCAGCACCGTTGTGCTGTTCACCGGTTCGTACCACGGCATCGTCGATGAAGTGATCGTGCGCGGTACCAAGTCGCTGCGCGCGGTGCCGGCCGCGCCGGGCATCCTGCGCAATACCGCCGAAAACGTGCTCGTGCTCGATTACGGCACGCCCGAGGCGATGGAGATCATCAAGTCGCGCATCCACGAGATCGCCGCGGTGCTGGTGGAGCCGGTGCAGAGCCGCCGCCTGGACTTCCGTCCGGTCGAGTTCCTCAAGGAACTGCGCCAGCTCACGCAGGACAACGGCGCGCTGCTGATCTTCGACGAGGTCGTCACCGGCTTCCGCTCCAACCCGGGCGGCGTGCAGGCGATCTTCGGCATCAAGGCCGACCTCGCGACCTACGGCAAGGTCGTCGGCGGCGGTTTCCCGATCGGCGTGATCGCCGGCAAGCGCGAGTACATGGACGCGCTCGACGGCGGCCACTGGCAGTACGGCGACGATTCCGTGCCGACCGTCGGCGTGACGTATTTCGCCGGCACCTTCGTGCGCCACCCGCTGGCGCTGGTGGCGGCCAAGGCCGTGCTGGAGCACTTCAAGCGCGACGGCGGCGAATTGCAGAAGCGCCTCAACGCGAAGACCGAAGCGCTGGCCGCGGACATCAACGCCTACTGCGCCGACGTCGGCGCGCCGGTGTCGGTGAAGCAGTACGCGTCGGTGTGGAAGACGCACTGGCACGAGGCGCATCCGCTGCAGGACCTGCTGTTCGCCTCGATGCGCCTGCGCGGCATCCACATCCTCGACAACTTTCCGTGCTTCATCACCACCGCGCACAGCGACGAGGACATCGCGCGCATCGGGACCGCCTTCAAGGAGGCGGTGGCCGAGCTGCAGGACATGGAGCTTCTTCCGCGCCGCGCCGCGACGCCAAAGACGGTGATGGACGCCAGCAAGCCGGTGGCGCCCGGCGCGCGCCTGGGCCGCGAGCCCGACGGCACGCCCGCATGGTTCGTGCCCAACCCGGAACAGCCGGGCAAGTACATGAAGGTGAGCGCATGAATGCAATGACCCTGGCGAACGGAAGCGACACGGCCGTCGATTACGATCCGTTCGCCGACGGTCCGCTGGCGCGCGTGGCGCCGACGACCGAGCCGCAGCGCGAGGTGTGGCTGGCCGACCAGCTCGGCCGCGATGCGTCGCTGGCGTACAACGAGTCGATCTCGCTGCATTTCCGCGGCGCGCTCGACCCCGGTGCACTGCACGCGGCCTTGCGCGCGCTGGTGGCACGGCACGACATCCTGCGCGCCAATTTCGGTCCGGACGGCCGCACGCTGTGCGTCAACGACGAGCGCGCGATCGAGCTGCCGCTGATCGACCTGTCCACGCTGGACGAAGCCGAACGCACCGAGCGCGTCGCCGCCCATGCGCGCAGCGTCGTCGAGGAGCCATTCGACCTTGACCACGGCGAGCTGCTGCGGGCGCAGCTGCTGAAGCTGGCGGCTGGCGAACACCTACTGGTGCTCACCGCGCACCACATCGTCTGCGATGGCTGGTCGTGGTGGGTGATCGTGCGCGAGCTGGGCACGCTGTATTCGCAGGCGCTGGGCCAGCCGGTTGCACCGCTGCCGGCGGCGGAATCGTTCGCCGACTATGCGCTGGCCGAGGCCGAGCATCCGCAGGGCGCCACCTACCGATCCGACGAGGCGTACTGGCTGAAGCGCTTCGCCGACGGCGGCCCGATCCTCGACCTGCCGACCGACCGCCCGCGTCCGTCGCGCCGCACGTTCCCGTCGGTGCGCGAGGACCACCTGCTCGACAACGAACTGGTCGCCGCCGTGCGCCGCCTGGGTGCGCGCCAGGGCGCGAGCCTGTTCGCCACGCTGCTGGCCAGCTTCGCCGGGTTGCTGTCGCGGCTCACCGCGCAGAACGACGTGGTGGTCGGCATTCCCGCCGCGGGACAGTCGGTGGACGGCCACGACCATCTGGTCGGACATTGCGTCAACCTGCTGCCGCTGCGCTTCGAGCTGGACCACGCGCAGCCCTTCGAACAGGCCCTGGGCCAGGCGCAGGGCACGCTGCTGGATGCGATCGAACACCAGCGCTACACCTTCGGCACGCTGCTGAAGAAACTGCCGCTGCAGCGCGATCCCGCGCGCCTGCCGTTGTGCAGCGTGATGTTCAACATCGACCAGGCGATGGACCAGGAGAGCACCGGCTTCCACGGCCTGGGCATGCGCCTGATCACCAACCCGCGCCTGTACGAAAACTTCGAACTGTTCGTCAACGCGGTGCAGGTGCAGGGCGGCATGCGCCTGGAGTGCCAGTACAACACCGACCTGTTCGACAACGCGACGATCCGCCGCTGGCTGGCCGCGTACGAAACGCTACTGCGCGAAGCCGTGGCCCGGCCTGATCTTCCGTTCGGCCGCCTGAGCGTGGTGTCCGACAGCGCACGCGAAGAGCTGCAAGCGTTGCAGCCGGCGCCCGTGCCGTTCGACCGCGAATGCCGCATGCATGAGTTCTTCGAACGCCAGTGCGATCGCACGCCGGAACGCGTCGCGCTGGAGTTCGACGGCGCGCACGTGAGCTACGCGGACCTGGAAGCGCGCTCCAACCGCATCGCGCACCTGCTGCGTGCGCGCGGCGTGCGGCGTGGTTCGCTGGTCGGCCTGGTGCTCGACCGCGGCATCGACATGCTGGCCGGGTTGCTGGCGGTGCTGAAGTCCGGCGCGGGCTACGTGCCGCTGGATCCCAACTTCCCCGCCGAGCGCCTGTCGTACATGGCCGGCGACGCGGGCCTGGCCGCGCTGGTGACGACGTCGAAGCACGCGGGCCATTTCGACCTGCGCGGGCGCCCGGTGCTGGCGCTGGATACGCTGCAGGACGAACTGTCCGCGCTTCCCTCCACGCGCATCGGACGCGACGAGGACACCGCGCAGCCGGAGTCCGTGGCGTACGTGATCTACACCTCCGGTTCGACCGGTCGCCCAAAGGGCGTGCAGGTGCCGCATCGCGCGGTCAGCAACTTCCTGGCCAGCATGGCGAAGGAACCCGGCCTGGGCGCCGACGACCGGCTGGTCGCGGTGACCACGCTGTCGTTCGACATCGCCGTGCTGGAGTTGCTGCTGCCGCTGAGCGTGGGCGCGCGCGTGGTGCTGGCCGACCGCGTCACCGCGGCGGACGGCGTCGCGCTGAAGGCGCTGATCGCCAGCAGCGGCGCGACGGTGATGCAGGCCACACCGGCCTCGTGGCGGCTGCTGCTCGACGCGGACTGGCAGGGCGATGCGAACTTCAAAATCCTCTGCGGCGGCGAAGCGCTGCCGCAGGATCTGGCCGCGCAACTGCTGCAGCGCTGCGGCTCGCTGTGGAACGTGTACGGCCCGACCGAAACGACCGTGTGGTCGACGTGCTCGCGCGTGGTGTCGCCGGACGATATCCACATCGGCCGGCCCATCGACAACACGCAGGTGTGGATCCTCGATCCGCGCGGCGAGCTGTGCCCGCTCGGCGTGCCGGGCGAAATCTGGATCGGCGGCGATGGCGTGACGCTGGGCTATCTCAATCGTCCGGAACTGACGTCGGAGCGTTTCGTCACCGATCCGTTCTCGGCAACGCCGGGCGCGCTGCTGTACCGCACGGGCGACCGTGGCCGCTGGCGGCCCGGCGGCGTGCTGGAGCATCAGGGGCGCCTGGACTTCCAGGTGAAGGTGCGCGGTTATCGCATCGAGCTGGGTGAGATCGAAGCGCTGCTGGCGGCGCATCCGCAGGTCGCGCGCACCGTGGTCGTCGCGCGGGAGGACCGTCCCGGCGACGTGCGCCTGGTGGCGTACGTGGTGGCGGGCGACGCCGCGCTGCAGGCAGGCGAGGGCGAAGCGCAGCTGGCCTCGTACCTGCGCGGTTCGCTGCCGGACTACATGATCCCGCAGCACATCCTGTTCCTCGACGCGATTCCGCTGCTGCCCAACGGCAAGATCGACCGCAAGTCGCTACCCACGCCGGACCTGACCGTGAAGCTGGCGGGTGAACGCACCGCGCCGCGCAACGCGCTGGAGCGCACCATCGCCAAAGCGATGGCCAAGGTGCTGGGCGTGGCGGAAGTCGGCGTGGATGATGACTTCTTCTCGCTGGGCGGGCACTCGCTGCTCGCCGCGCAGCTGACCTCGCGCATCAACAAGGAACTGGGCATCGCCCTGTCGCTGCGTGCGCTGTTCGACGGCCCCACTGTCGCGAAACTCGCGCGCATGGTGCAGGGCATCGACGGTGAGGCCGCGCCGAAGCGCGAGCCGATCAAGCCGCTTGCCGATCGCACGCGCGGGCCGATGTCGGTGATGCAGGAACGCCTGTACCTGCTGGAGCAGTTCAATCCCGGCCAGATCACCTACAACACGCCCAGCGCGCACCGCCTGCGCGGGCCGTTGCAGCTCGGCGCCTTCCAGGCGGCGCTGGACGCGATGATCCAGCGCCAGAGCGTGTTGCGCACCACCATCGGGCTGGTCGACGGCGAGCCGATGCAGATCGTGCACGACGTGGTGGACGTGGATATCACCGACGTGGTGGACGTCAGCCACCTGCCGCGCGAGGAACGCGAGGCGGAAGTCTCGCGCCGCATGGACGCGCTGATCCAGACGCCGTTCGAACTCGACCGCGCACCGCTGATCCGCTCGCGCCTGTTCCGCCTCGGGCCGGAAGAGCACGTGTGGTTCTTCATGACCCATCACCTGATCTGGGACGGCTGGTCGTTCGACCTGATGTACACCGACATGGCCGAGCTGTATGCGGCGCAGCTGGAAGGCCGCGAGCCGCAACTGCCGGAACTGACTGTGACCTATGCCGATTTCTCCGCATGGCATCGCGAATGGCTGCAGGGACCCGAGTACGCGAAGCAGTTGGCGTTCTGGCGCGAGCGCCTGGGCGGCGTCGGGCAGGGCGCCGGCAGCAAGGGCATCGAGGCATTGCCGACCGATCTGCCGCGCCGTCCGGGCATGTCGGGCCGCGGCGTCACGCACCGCATCAACGTCGCGCAGGACGTCACCAGCGCGCTGCACGACACCGCCAAGCAGGTGGACGCCACGCTCTACATGGTGCTGCTGACGGCGTACTTCGCGCTCATCAGCCGCACGTCGGGCCTGCGCGAGCTGATCGTCGGCACGCCTGTGCGCGGCCGCAACACCGCGGAAGTCGAGAACCTGATGGGCTACTTCACCAGCCTGCTGCCGCTGCGGCTGGAGGTCGACCCGTCCATGACCTTCGCCCAGGCGGTGAAGCAGGTGAAGGACGTGGTGCTGGACAGCTTCGCGCATCCGGACATCCGCCTGGAGGACCTCGTGCGCGAACTGAGCGTGCGCAGCCGTGAAGGCGGAGCAGTGCTGTACCACGCGCTGTTCTCCTTCCAGGACATCCGCCAGCGCGTGTGCAGCTGGGGCCAGCTCACGCACGAGCGCTACCCGGTGTTCCAGACCGCGTCCACGCAGGACCTCGGGTTGTGGTTCGTCGAGCAGGACACGGGCCTGTCCGGTGGCTTCATCTACAACGCGGACATCTTCCTGGACGAAACCGCCGCCCTGCTGCGCGACCGCTACGTCGCGGTGCTGAAGGCACTGGGCAGCAATCCGTCGCTGACGCTGGAGGAGATCACCCGCTTCGACGACGGGCAGCCGCTGCAGTTCGGCCGCAGCGCGGACGTCGGCGAAAGCGTGGCGCCGGCACCGCGCCAGGCTGCGGGCAGTGAACTGTACGAACCGCTGGACGAGCTGGGCGAACAACTGCTCGCGATCTGGCGCGATCTGCTGCGCAAGCCCGACGTCGGCGCGGACGATGATTTCTTCTCGCTCGGCGGCCATTCGCTGCAGGCGGTGCAGATGTTCCACCGGTTCAATCGAGAGACGGGCGTGAACCTGCCTCTGGCGACGCTCCTCACCGCGCGCACGGTGCGTGCGCTGGCGCACGAGTACCGCCGCGCATTCAACGACGCGCACGCTGACGAAGGCCGGCCCGATCCGTGGGCACCGCTTGTGCCGATCCGCCCCAACGGCGATCAGCTGCCGCTGTTCCTGGTGCACGCGGTGGGCGGCAACGTGCTCAACTATCGCCCGCTGGCCGATGCCATGCCCGAAGGCATCCCGGTGTACGGCCTGCAGGCGCTGGGCCTGGACGGCCGCACCGCGCCGCTGGACAGCGTGGAAAAGATGGCCGAGCGCTACGTGCGCGAGATCCGCAGCGTGCAGCCGCACGGTCCGTATCACCTGGCCGGTGGCTCGATGGGTGGAATCATCGCCTACGAGATGGCCCAGCAACTGGCACGAGTCGGCGAGACGGTCGGGATGCTCGGCCTGGTCGACACCTCCGCCGAGTTCGGCATCCGCTATCGGGACGAAGCCAGGCGAGGCCTGTCCGCACGCGTGCAGCGCCTGCACCGGCGGATGCAGGGCCAGTCGCTGGGCGAGCGCATCGCGACCATCGGCGGCGTGGTCAACGGCCGGCTGCAGGCGTCCAAGGTGCGCCAGCAGGCGCAGCAGGCACGCGAGGCCGGCGAGGCGCTGCCGCACAGCGTGCGCTACGCCGAACTGGAAGCCACGCACATGCGCGCCTACGTGAAGTACGTCGTGCAGGCGTATCCGGGACAGATCGTGCTGTTCCGCGCGGACGAACAGCCGCAGGAGCTGCGCGCCAAACCGGCACTGGGCTGGGAGGGCATGGTCGATGCGGTCGAGGTGGTATCCATCCCGGGCGACCATCGCGGCATGATTGAATCGCCGGCGCTGGTGACCAAGCTCAGCGCCGCCATCCTGCGAGCGCAGGGCCGCGACGATGCAGGTGCTTCCACCGCCGCTGCGCAGCCATCGCAAGCGCGCCGCGCGGACGAGGCCGACGCACGAGTGGATTACCTGCGCGACCTGTGGAAGGAGCTGCTGGGCACGGACGTGGACGCGGCGGACAACTTCTTCGACCTCGGCGGGAACTCCATGCTCGCCGTGCAGATGTCGAGCCGCGTCGCCAAGGACACGGGCGTGCGCATCCAGCTGATGCGGCTGGCCACGCAGAACCTGGCGCAGATCGCGGCCGAGCTGCCGCCCGACTTCCATGGCGTGGCACGGACGGCGGAGCAGGGCATGCGCGCACGCATGGCGCGCAGCATGAAGCGGCTGCTGGGCGCGACGGGAGCAGTGGAATGAGCGCGCCGTTCTTCTTCGGCGAACCGGGGCGCACGCTGTTCGGCCTGCTGCATGGCCGTGACGAGGCAACGCCCGGCTCGGGCCAGGGGCTGTTGTTGTGCGCGCCACTGCTGCAGGACGGCATCCGCGCCCATCGCGCACTGTGGGCGCTGGCGCAGGCCGTCGGCAGTTACGGCATCCCGACGCTGACCTTCGACTGGTATGGCAGCGGCGACTCGGATGGGACCGATACCGAACTCACGCTGGACGGCATGCTCCACGATCTGGAGCAGGCGTCCGCCGAACTGCTGCATCGCGGTGCGACCCAGCTGCAATGGCTGGCACTGCGCAGCGCGGCGCTTCCGCTGCTGGCGTTCCTGGCACGCAGGTCGGCACCCGCCGACGTGGTGCTGTGGGATCCACAACTGGATGGCGCACGGCTGGTCGAAGGGTGGCGGCACCAGCATCGCGTGCAGTTGCACGACGCGGGGCGATACGCGAATGCCCGCCACGAATCCGACCCTGGCGAGCTGCTCGGCTTCGGCGTGGACGACGCGCTGCTCGAATCGCTCTCGGCGCTCGACGCCGCGCAGCTGAAGCTGCCCCGCGGCAGCCGCATACGCATGGCGGTGTGGGAGATGGACGACGAACTCGACCGCTTTGCCCGCGAACAACGCGCCAATGGTGTGTCGGTGGAAGCCGTGCTGCTCGAAGAGGGCGAGCGCCCCGAATGGAACGTGCCGTCGCGTTTCGGCGGCCAGGTGTTCCCGCGCCGCGCGGTGGCCCAGCTTGCGCAGCGCATGACCGCACAGGTGCCGTGGTGAACCTGCAACTCGACAATCCCAGGGAGCTGACGGACGCGCATCAGCGACTGCCGGCGATGTGCGCAGCGGCGTCGAACGAGTCCGCGCGTTCGTTCGGCGACGGTCTGGTTGGCGTGATCACGCGTCCGCATGACGCGACATCGCGGGTGGGCGTGCTGCTGCTCAACGCCGGCATCACGCGCCACGTCGGGCCGTTCCGCGCGCACGTGGACCTGGCGCGCACGCTGGCGGAGCAGGGCTTCGCGGTGCTGCGATTCGACCAGTCCGGCCTGGGCGACAGCGCCCTGCCGGCCCGTGCGGAAGGCAACCGCCGCCAGCGCGACATCGACGCGGCGATGCAGTTGCTGATGCAGGAGACGGGTGTCGAGCGCTTCGTGCTGTGCGGCCTGTGTTCCGGCGCGGACGACGCCTTCCACGTGGGCGCGCGTGACGAACGCGTCGCCGGCGCCATCCTGCTGGACGGCGTGGCGTATCCGACGCCCGGCTTCTGGCTGCGCCATGCGCTGCCGCGGCTGCTGAACTTCGGCAAGGTGCTGCGCTACCTGATGGCGCGGCGAAATCCGGGACCGTCGCTGTCGGACTTCCGCGACTGGCCCTCGCGCGCGCAGGCACGGCAGATGCTCGCGACCATGGTCGAGCGCGGCACGCGGCTGCTGTTCGTCTTCACGGGCGGCGCGTACCACTACTTCAATCATCGTGCCCAACTCGTGGCCAGCCTGGGCAACGCCGCCGCGTCGCCGCGGGTGAGCCTGGAGTTCTGGCGCGAGTACGACCACACCTTCTACCTGCGCAAGCATCGCCGCGTGCTCATCGCACGCATCGCGGCGTGGATGCGCGAGGAGTTCGCGGGCGCGGAGCCGCGCTGACCCATGGGCACATCCCCGACCGGGCTGGGCAGGCATTACCTGCGCTATTCGACCGCCAACGTACTGGTGATGCTGGCCGGGCTGGTGTCGTTCCCGCTGCTCACGCGGCTGCTGGATAACACGCAGTACGGCATCCTCGGCTATTACGAAACCTGGGTGCTGATGGCGGTGGCGATCGCCAAGCTGGGTGCGCAGCACTCCATCCAGCGCTTCTATCCGCACGGAGGCGACGAGGCGCGCATGCGCTCGTTCGCTACCAACCTGTTCTACCTGCCGATGCTGGGTTCGCTGGTGCTGTGGGCGTTCGTCGGTGCGGCGGTGGTGGTGCACGGCTACGCGACCGGCGAAGGGCATTCGCCGGTGTACTGGATGGCGCTGGTGATGACGCCGATGCTGGTGTACTCGGGCCTGGTCGAAACCGTGCTGCGCGTGACCGAACAGTCGCGCATGGTGATGCTGGTGCGCGTGGCCTCGCGCTGGCTGCAACTGGCGCTGATGCTGGGCGCCGTGCTTCTGGTCCAGCACACCGCAGCGGCCGCATACGGCGGCAGGCTGCTCGCGGTAGTCGTCGGCACGGTGTTCTTCGCCGCATGGGCATACCGCAACCTGAGCTTCGCGCGGCGCGCGGTGGACGCCGGCGAGGTGCGCCAGTCGTTCGCGTTCGGAATGCCGCTGGTGGCGACGGAAATCCTGGCGGTGGCCCTGGTCTCCATCGACCGCATCATGCTCAGGAGCCTCTCCGGCGATTTCGCCGTGGTGGGCATCTACAGCGTCGGCGCGGCGCTGGCAATGCAGGTGCACATGTTCATGAACCTCACCGTGTTCGAGAGCTTCACGCCCGCGGCCACGCGCGTGTACGTGACCGACGGTGCCGCTGCGGTGCGTGCGCTCAAGCGCACCATGCTGATGCCGATGACCTACGCGTCCGTCGGCGTCGCGCTGCTGCTGTCCTGCCTTGGCACGGATCTCATCATCGCGCTGAGCGGGCAGGGCAAGGCCGCGTCGGGCCCGGTGTTCGCGTTGATGGGCACCATGCATTCGCTGCTTCCGCTGGTGCTGATATGCGGCTTCGGCCTGGTACTGGAGAAGCGCACCAATACCGTGTTGCTGCTGATGTGCGGCGCCGTGTTGGTCAACACGCTGCTCAACTGGTGGTGGATCCCGGCTTTCGGCGTGATGGGGGCGGCGTACGCGACGCTGGCCAGCTCCGCCGCTTCCAGCACCGCGGCCTGCCTGCTGGTCGATCCCGCGCTGCGCCAGTTCCCCGACCGGCGCACGCTGCTCACCGCACTGGCCGCCGCCGCACTGGGCGCGGGCGGCGCGTGGGCGACGCATCGCCTGGGATTGAATCCCGGATGGCAACGCCTGATGTTGGGCGGGATGCTGATCGGCGTTCCCTACCTGCTCGCGCTGCTGGCGCTCGATCCGCGCCTGCGTGCCCTGATCCGCCCGACCCTCAAGGCCGTGGAGCAGCGGGTGGGCGTGCCGGGGTAGGAAGACACTGCCCTTGAGGCATTGCGCGCATCCGCCGCTATGGGCGGTGAACGGATTACATGGTGCGTTGCGGCTTCTACGACGGTCCGTCGCGGTGCTAATGTGCCTTCCGCCTCAGGGTACGCATTCGCGGGGGCAACCGGTAACGACGATCGTGGGTAAGCCATGTGTCACTACATCACCGCCGTGCTGCCCAGATCCGCCGACCACGTTCGCCTCGATGCGATCGCGCGTGAGCATGGGCGGCAGTTCGTGCGGCTGTCGAATCCGGGCATCGAAGCTCAGCTCGAAGCCGACGAGCAGTACTTTCTTACCACTGTCGGGCACTGCGATTGCGGAACTCCTCTGGGCGCATTCGCACGGGCCGAAGATGAAGTTCCGGACTGGTTGGCCCAGGAGCAGCGCCTGCTGAAGAAGGGCTGGAGTAAGTCGAAGGCCGCCCGTGCGATCGCACAGAAGCAGGAGGACTACCGCTCGTCATCGAGTGCTTCGGCAGCGGAAAGCAGCAGTCAACTGTCCGGCTGGGTGGACTTCATCCGCGCGGCACTCGGACCCGGCAAGGCGTCGCACATGGGCCTGCTTCTCCACATGTATTCCGGACCTGTCGACAGCTGCATTGAACTCGAAGGAAGAGTGGAGATCCGCACTTCGAAGCTGACCGTCGAGGTGCTGGGCAACATGAAGGAGGACGTGCTCTATGTCTTCCGGCATTAGGTCTCAGCGACTTTAGGGCCCCGACGTTCAGCTTGCCGCATCTGCATCATCAAAGGCGACGGCAGCCAGCGCGATCGGGCGTTCACATCATCGCCCGATTGAAGTATGTCGCCCGCTCGAACTCGGAGATGTTCGCCGCGATGCGGGAAAGCGTTGGAAACATTTCAGCCAGCTCGCTGACGATTGCCCTCGAGAGAGCCGCACGCTGCTCGATGCTGCGCCCCTGCATGATCCAGGCGAACGTGTGGATGAAGTCCTCGCGGCTGCCGCCGACGGCATAGGTTGCGTAAGGGCGGATACGGACCTTGATGTCCGATTCTTCGAACAGGCCTGAAGAGTTCGCCGTGTCGTGAAGCCGGGTGATGATCGAATCCTCGTCATGGATCTGCAGTACTCCCCGGGAACATTCGACTACGAAGTGCGGCATGTTGGGTTCCATCGGTCTGAAGGTGGATAGCCGGCGCGCCTGCATCGGGCGCGTGGCCTAGTCGAGCCGGCGCCACACGGAAACCGGGATGCTCCCGTCCTTCCGCGGCGGCACTTCATAACGCAACTCGGGGCCCACCAGCGTGTACTGGCGCCTCTGGGTGGTGCCCTCCCAGTTCGGGAAGGACGAACCGTCGATCGAGAACACCAGCAATCCCGCCGGCTTGTCGATCTTCATCGTGCCGTAGTGGGTGCTGCTGCCCATGACTGCAGACCTGAACTCGTCGACGCTGCCGTCGGCCTTGCTGTCGCTCGCGAAGTTCAGGCGTTCGGCCTTGAAGATCTGCAGCGAGTACCGCCCCTTCGCGTCGACGATCAGCCTGCCCTTCGGATTCTCGCCGTAATCGCGCGTCGTTTTTCCATCGGGCAGGATCTTGTCCGCCGCGACGAGCGTCCAGGTTCCCTGCAGCGGAAACACTGGGGCGGGAGGCGGGACGTCACGTGTTGCGAGGCCCGCCAGCATCGCGAAGAGTGCGCCGGTCAACGGTTTCATCACGGGGGTTCCTGAGGGATCGAATCGTCCAGCGCATCCTAGGTCGCTTGCTGGATGCAGGAAATGCATCTACAAAGATATCTGCCATTACGAAATCGAATCGTTCCAGATGAAGGCGATGGATGTGGATGCGGTCAGGGCCTTCCTGCTGGCGGCCGAGCTGCAGAGCTTCACCCGGGCGGCCGACGTGCTGGGCACCACCCAGTCCGCGGTCAGCCTCAAGCTGCAGCGCCTGGAAGCGCAACTTGGACGGCGCCTGCTGGAGCGCACGCCGCGGCACGTTCGCCTGTCGGCGGAGGGGCTTGCCTTCGTCGGCATGGCGCGCGAGCTGGTGTCCTCGCACGATCGGGCCGCCGCCGCGTTCGAGACGGAACAACGGCGCTTGGCGATCGGCATCAACCAGCTCCTGGTTGGCAGCGAGCTACCCTCCCTGTTGCGGCGGATGCAGGACCACGATCCGGCCCTGCGCGTCGAGATGCGCATCGCCGGCACCAATGAGCTCATGCAGGGGTACGAGCAGGGGGAACTCGACGCCGTCCTGGTGCTACGGCCAGAGGGCCGCGGCAAGCGGGGCAGGGCCGTGTTTACCGAATCCTTCTCGTGGTTTGCGGCGACCAGTTGGCAGCCACGCGGCGGCGAGCCGTTGCCGCTGGCGACGCAAGGCGAGTCGTGCCGCGTCCGCACCGAAGCAGTACGCGCGCTCGATCGCGCCGGCATCGAATGGCGCGAAGTCTTCGTCGGAAAGGGTGCGGCGGTCCTGGGGGCCGCCGCTGCCGCCGGCCTCGCAGTTGCATTGCTCGCGCGCCGTGCGGCCCCGTCGGGTACCGTCGACGTCGGCGAACTCCTGTCGCTGCCGCCGATCCGCTCGCAGGACGTGATGCTCTATAGCAGCTTCAATGATCGAAGAACCCGTGATGCATTGCGGGTCCTTACGCTGGCATTCCAGTGACTGGTGACTGGTGATGGTTCATCTGGGCCAGCGTCGCCCGTGGTTCAGCTGAGCTGCCACGCCTGCCTCGGCGTAGCGCCGCCCGCACGTTGTGTCTCTAAGCCACCTTCCGTCCGCGCTGCCTGCGTATCGCCGCCGCCAGTCCGGCGGTGATGAGCGATGCGGCGGTGATCGATCCCACCATCCAGGCGGAGGCGCGTTGGAGTTTCAGGCCCGCCTGCGGATCGCGAGGCGCAGCGCCGCTCTCTTTGCCGATGACGTCCGGCTCAGCGTTGGCGGGTACGGAAGACGCGGCAGGCGTGGCCGGCTGTGTGCCCTGGAATTCGATTGCTCCGATGTCCGCGGCCTTGCCCATCGGGCGCGCCTGGCGGAGGAAGTCGTTGGTGACGCTGGTCTGGTGGGTCGCGTGATCGATCAGCGGGCTGCCGGCCTTGGGCACGGGATCGAAGCTGGACAGGTCGATGCTGGCGAGCATCGGTTCGCGTCCGCAGATGTTGCCGGGCGGGCACATGTCGTCCTTGACGTTCCAGAAGGCGTTGCCGGCGAAGGTCACGGTGGTTCCGCTGCCGTCTTCGCTGTAGTGCGCGCAGCTGCGGCGGTCGCCATCGCTGGAAGTGACGTCGGTCTGGCCGACCAGCGCGTTGTTGTAGACGTCGAGCCGCCCGTTGGCGGGGCCGCCGCTGAGGATCAGGCAATCGCCTTCGCCGGTGATGGTGTTGTGGCGCACGGTCGCGGTCTGCCTTGGTCCCACGCCGACCGACAGTGCGTTGCCGTAGGCGCGGCACATGTCGCCGTCGCTCATGTCGAACTTCCGGTGGAAGTACGCGCACTGGCCGATGATCACGGAGTTCTCGATCAGCGCGTTGCCGGCGGTCTTGACCTGGTTGCCGGCGTTGGCCGCGGCGTACACGCGTCGAACGACGACGGTCGCGGTCTTCGACTCGTCGGTGTAGAGCAGGTCGAGTCCGTCGGATGTGTTGTGGTGGATGCGCGAGTCCTCGACCAGCCAGTGGCCGTCGGTCTTGCCGGTGCCCAGGCCGTCGCCGTAGCCGCCTTCTTCCTGCGCCCAGCAGGCGTAGGGTTCGCCGCTCTGCCAGCGTTCGGCGCAGCCGTTCCATGCGATCTCGACGTTGCGGAAGACGATGTCGCCGTCGTTGGAACTCTCGCCTTCGCCGACGTCGCCGTCCCAGCCGGCCCAGCCGTTGGCGGCGATGCGCACGCGCTCGATGGTCCAGTCGCGCAGGCCGCCGGCCATGATGCCGCGTCCCGACAGGCCATGGATGTTCAGGTCGTGCAGCCACACGTCCTTCGAACGCTTCGCGCCGATGCCGATGGAGCCCCACTGGCCGAACGGTGGCACGTCGCGCTCGCAGCGCACCGCATCGTTGGAGTGGAATTCAACGCAGTCGCTCTTGTCGGTGATCTCCAGGCAGCCGATCTCGACGTGGTCGGCGTCCTGCAGGTTCAGCACCAGGTCCACGCGCTCCGTGCCCCAGAGTTTCGGCGGTGCCTTGCAGCCGGTGTCGTGGCCAGCACCCAGGATGCGGGTACGCGCACCGGGCTTGCCGCTGGGCGGTGCCGCTGGATAGCAGTCGTACGGAGCGCTGCGGTCGCAGCGGCTGCTGCGCGTGGACAGTCCGATCGAACCCCAGCCGATCATGTATTCGCCAGGACCGATGATGAGTGTGTCGCCACCGTCGATGCGGGGGTTGTCATTGGTCGGAAGTGCGTAGTTGGGGTGTTTCCACGCGCAATCCTGGCCGGTGCCGCTGCCGGGGTACGCCGCATCGGCGCGGCCGTTGCACTGTTCCTCGTCGCCACCATCGGTGCGTACGTAGAACGTGGCGGCGGACGCATCGACGGGGGCAAGCAGCGTGGCAGGCGCGACCGCGCACCAGACCAGCAATGCCATCGGGAAGAGTGGGAGGCGCAGGCGGGGCATGGCAGCTTCCGGTGAGAATGGACCGGCGGGGGATGAGGCGGACACGACGTGCCCGACACGTGTGATAACGCGAGGTGCACGGCGCATCGGCCGCGCATCGCGTCGTGATGCACGTGCGATCCGTTCATGCAAGACTGCGGCGCCATGCACCACATCCTGCTCTCGCCGATGACCTGGGTCCTGCTGTGGGGCGTAGCCACGTGGTGGCGGTGGCGTCGCAGTGGCGTCGTGTTGCGCAGCGCGCTGGTGCTGTCGGGCCTGTTGATCCTGTTGCTGTGCACGCCGCTGGGCGCGAACGCACTGGTGCGGATGGTCGAGTCGCGCGTGTCGCCGGCGCAGCGTTGTGATGCGGGCTGGAACGGCGTGCCCATCGTGGTACTGGCTGGCGGTTTCGCCGACGAGCCTCGCTCGCGGGACGATTACATCGCACTGACGCCGTCGAGCTGGCGGCGACTGCGTGGCGGCGTGGAGCTGTGGCGCACCGATCCGCGCGCCGTGCTGATGATCGCCGGCGGCGGCCCGTATCCGGTAAAGGAATCGACCGTGCTGGCGAACCTGGCGCGCGACTGGGGCGTGCCCGCGACCTTGTTGCGCGAGGAGGCGGAATCGCTCAACACCTGGGAGAGCGCGATGCAGCTGCGCGGCATGCTGCCTGCGCGCGTGCGCGTGGTCAGTTCCGCCGCGCATCTGCCGCGTACGCTGATCGCTTTCCGTGCGGCCGGCTTCGCAGTCTGTGCACACGCCAGCGACTCGGCCTACGTGCCGTTCGAGACGTGGGGCTATCTCCTGCCGCAGTTGTCGGCCATGCAGAAGACGTACATGTCGATGTACGAGCTGGCCGGCATGGCCAGCTACGGCTGGCGCGCGCGGCGGACGTGATCTCGTCGCAGCGCGACCGCCTTCCGGCTCATGCGTCGATCGCACCAAGCCGCGGGCCGATCGGCGCCGGCACGGGCGCGGGCGTCGCCAGCGCGATGGAAGACGACAGCAACTCGTCATAGCACTGCAGCAGGCGGACGCCGATGGCATCCCACCCATACTCCGCCTCGGCCAGTCGGCGCGCGGCCGCGCCGAGCTGTGCCGCCCGGTCGGGCGAGTCCAGCAGTGCGAGCGTAGCTTGTGCGAAGGATTCCGCGTCGTCCGCGTACAGCGCGCTTTCTCCATGCTGCAGTGCGATACCTTCGCTGCCGACCGATGTGGTCACGATGGCCTTGCCCAGTGCCATCGCTTCGAGCACCTTCAGCCGCGTGCCGCTGCCCGCACGTAACGGAACCACGTAGACGGACGCGGCGTGCACATGCGGTCGCAGGTCGTCGACGAAACCGGCCAGCGTGACGTTGGCCGCAACGGCCTCAGGCACCTCGAATCCATCGGCTTTGCCGACCAGTTCGAAACGCGTCTGCGGCCTTTGCGCGAGGATGCGCGGGAACACCTCGCGCAGGAACCACTCCACGCCGTCGCGGTTGGGGAACCAGCCCATCTGGCCGACGAAGACCAGCCTGTCGGGATCGGTTGTGGAGGAGGACGGCCGGTTCTCGTTGAGATCGACGCCGTTGGGGATCACGCGGAGGTCGCGGACGGTGGCCAGCCCGCGCAGGTCCTGTGCATCCACGTCGGAGCAGGCGAGCACCGCGTCGGCGCGTTCGCACGCCCAGCGTTCGAACGCCTTGAGCCGCGACACCTGGCCGGACAGGAAATGCCGTGCCCACGTGCGCGTTTCGATTTCCGCACGTCGCTCCAGCAGCTGGTGTTCGACGTTGTGGGCATTGAGCACGACGGGCGTGCCGGCGGGAACGCAGTCGGCATGCGCCATCAGCGGCAGCATGTCGAAGTGGACCAGATCGGCCTCGCGCGCCAGCGCGCGCAGGCGCGAGCGCAGCGCGGCGGAGTCGTACTTGGCGGCGAGGAACGGCGTGCGCGTCAGCGTGCCGCGCAACACTGCGGTGCCGAGTGCGCTGGGCGAGCGCTCGGACGGAATGCGGAACATCTCCACGTGCGTCATCGCCTGGTGTAACGGCGCGGTTTCGTCGGGCAGATCGTCTTCGCGGCGGAAGCTCAGCAGCGTCACGTCATGACGCGAGGCGAGCGCACGCAGCAGGTGCCACGCGCGCAGTTGATGGCCCTCGCGCGGCGGAAACGGCAGGCGGCTGGTGACGGCGAGGATGCGGGCCATGCACGTGTCCTCAGTGCTTCTTCCACAGGCGCGACGGGTCCATCGCCAGCGATGCGGGTAACGACAGCAGCGCCGCGAAATTGAGCATCACGAAGCTGCCCGCGGCCGGCAGCAGCGGCAGGCGCGCGGCAAGCTTCGGTCGCAGCAGCGCGGCGAATGCGCCCACATACGCCAGCAACTGGAGAAGGAACATCGCGCGGTACCACGTGCCAGCCGCTAGGGCCGATGCTGCCAGCGCCAGCAGCAGCGCCCACGGCACCAGCAGGCGCAGGAACTTGTGCGAGAACCAGGCGAAGAACACCGGGTTGTGCAGCGGATCCATCAGCCACGGCAGGCGTGCGATCAGCTGCCAGTTGCCGGCCAAAGTGCGCAGCTTGCGGTGGAACTCTTCCTCGACGTCAGCGCTGGAACGGTCGTACGCGACAGCTTCGCGTGTCATCCACACTCGATGTCCGGAGCGCAGCACCTGCAGCGGCATCCACATGTCGTCCAGCACCGTGCCCGCCGGCATCGGCCGGAACAGCGGTACCCGCATCGCATGCACCGCACCGGTCACGCCGTGCAGCCAGCCCAGCCTGGCCTCGTCGGAGCGCAGGCGCTTTTCCATGCGCCAGTACAGGCCGACACCTTCGTCGGTGCCGTTGCCGGACGAGGCGATCACCAACTCGCCGCTGACCGCACCGATCGACGGATCGGCGAACGGCGCGACCAGCGCACGCAGCGCGCCGGGCGCGAAGCGCTGGCGCACGTCGGTGAAGGCCACCAGCGGCGAATCAACCAGTCGCATGGCGGCGTTCAATGCCATCGCCTTGCCGACGTTAGTGGGCAGCTCGAGCACGCGTACGCGCTCGTCATTCACCCCAGCGGCTGCACGCGCGGTCCCGTCGTGGCTGCCATCGCTGACCACCAGAACCTGCAGGCGGTCGGCGGGGTAATCCTGTTCGAGGATGTCGCGCACGCGTGCCGCGATCCGTGCTTCCTCGTTGAACGCCGCGACGACGACGGTCAGCCTTTCCGCGTCGGCATCGACATAGGGTGTCTCGCCGTAGCGGCCCGCCAGCAGCGCCACCAGCAGCGGATAGCCGGCGTAGGCGTACGCGACCAGTGCGATGCAGATCCAGAACACCAGTTCGGCGCTCACAACAGTCGCTCCCGAAGCCGCTGGTAGCCGTCGTTGCCGAGTACGAGCTTGGGTAGCGTTAGCGCGGCGTGGCGCGCCTGCAGCCAGCGCGGCGTCCATCCGCGCCAGCGCACCAGCGCCGCGAAGTCCTGCAGCGACAGGTCGCGGGTCACGGGCACGCGCTGCAGCCACGCATCGGCACGAGGCGTGCGGTTGGGGCCCGGTACGGAACCGAGGAGGTGGCGATATCCCAGCCGTTGGGCCGCGTGCAGTTCGCGCTCGCCGCCGCGTCCGCCGGGCAGTGCGAGCGAATCGATCGGGTGCCCGCAGATCGCCTGCAGGCGGCAGCGGCTGTCGTCCAGCTCGGCGTACAGCGCGGCGGTGTCCAGATCCTGCAGGAACGCGTGCGTGCGGCCGTGCGAGCCGATGCCCATGCCATGCGCCACGAGTTCGCGGACGCCATCGGCCGGGAGCATGCCCGGCTGGCCGATGAAGTCGCTGGTGACGTAGAACTCGGCGTGGAAGCCGCGCTCGCGCAGCATCGGCAGCGCGACCTCGACGTTGGACACGTCGCCGTCGTCGAAGGTGATCACGACGTGGCGGTCGCGACCGCTTGATGCCAGTGCGTCTTCCAGGCGAACGGCGCGGTATTGGTGTTCGACCAGCCAGTCGAGCTGCCGCGCGAACGCGTCCGGACGCACGCTGTACACCGGATCGAAGCGCCCGCGCGCGGACGCGTCGGCGTGCAGCCCGTGGTACATGAGGATCGGCAGCGCGTGCGGTTTCATGCGGCCCGCCACTCGCGCAGCCAGCCCAGCATGCCGCTGGTCTCGCTGAAGAACAGCGCCCTGGACAGCCGGCCCGAAGGTGCGCGGAAGCGATCCTCGTGCACGTTGTAGCGCCGCAGCCGGTACGGGTCCGCGCCACGGCGGTTCACGCCTTCGATGGACGTGGTCGCGGTTTCGAATCCCGCTTCCCGCACCAGGCGCACGTCGCGGTCGCCGAAGTCCGCGTTGCTGCCGTTGGGATAGGCGAAGTGGCGCGGCGCCTGGCCCAGTTCCGCGGCGATGCTCGCGCGCGACAGGCCGATCTCCTCGCTCGCGGCGGAATCGTCCAGGCGACTGAGGATGGCGTGGCTGCAGGTGTGGCCGCCGATCTCGACGCCGTTGGCCGCCAGTCGGCGCACGTCGTCCCACTCGAGCATGTCGCGGTCGTCGTGGGGAAGCGGGCGCGGCCGTGCCTGTTCGCAGATGCGGTCCACCCAGGTTTGCAGTTCCGCCGGCTTCAGTGTTTTCAGTCGCGGTGGAAGCAGCGTGTACAGCCGGTGGCGGTCGTCAGCCAGGGACAGGTCGAAATGGCCCAGGCCGAGGCCGCCCAGGTCGATCTGGTCGCGGCTGCGCGATTCCACCGCATGCACCACGCGATACGCCCAGATCGGCTCGCCGCCGATGTGGCCCGTCGCCACGTACACCACGGCCGGCACGGGCTCGCGTCCGAGCGCACCGTCAACCAGGCCCAGGTTGTCGCGGTAGCCATCGTCGAAGGTCAGCGCGTAGTTCACTCGCGGAGCGCGGATGGAAGACAGCGACGCCAGTCCGTCGCCGAGTGCGACCAGCGCACTGCGTTCGCGCAGCCAGGCGACGATCTGCCGCAGCTGCGCACGCGGCACGCTGAGCGGGTAGGGATCGTGATCGTCGCGCAGCCGGTGCAGCATCAGGATCACCAGCCCCGCGCCGCGGCAGCGCCGGTACAGCGCATCCAGCCCGCTGTAGTGGCTGCCCAGCGCAAGCAGGTAGCGCACCCACGTGCGCAGCGACGTCGTCATCGTGAATCCTCCGGTGGCAGGTGTCGCGCCTTCACCACCAGGGCCACGAAGGCCCAGAAGTAGGCGACTACCGGGTAATACGTGAAACGGTCGCCGAACAGGTTGCTGATGATCATCGATACCCACGCGCCCATCAGGCCGAGCGCCAGCGCGTAGCGCCAGGTACCGGAGCGCGCCTGTGTCAGCTCACGCAGCGCGGTGCGCAGCACCGCGATCAGGATGCCGAGCAGTGCGACGGCGCCCAGCACGCCGCCCTCGCTCAGCATGCGGATGTAGAGGTTGTGGGTGTCGCGCCCGTACGGGTTGATCTCGCGATGGTGGAAGGTGTGGTAGCCCGTGCCGACGACCGGGTTGCGCACGAAGTTCGCCCAGGCGATGCGCCAGTACTCGATGCGCAGTTCGGTGCTCTCGTCGCGCTTGCCTTCCTCCACGGTGGTGCTGTCGAAGCGCTCGACCACCGACTTGGGCAGCACCACGGGCAGCACGAACACCGCCAGCAGCAGCGGCAGGATCAGCTTCATCCGGCCGCGCCACGCCATCACCACCACCACCATGCCCATGATCAGGCTGATGTAGGCGGTGCGCGAATACGCGTACAGCACGCCGACGACCATGCAGCCGATGCCGCCCAGCAGCATGATCTTCCAGACCCGCGATACGCGGCAGGCCAGCAGCAGTGCGAACAGCACCACGGCGACCGTCACGCAGAAGGCCGCGAACTCGTTGGCGCCCAGCAGGGCGAACGTGCCGCTGATGCGCAGGTCGTCCGTGTAGTGAGTACTGGCGACGCTGCGATGCTGGTTCCACACCACCTTGGCGATGTACGGCAACGGCAGCAGCATGGACAGCAGCACCAGGCGCACGCCGTTCCAGTCGCGCACGCTCATCTGCACCACGTACACCACGAACAGGCCGACCAGATGGTCCTTGAGCTGGTTGAAGTGGTTGGTCGGCTCGGCGACGAAGGTGAAGCCGACCAGCAGCGAGATCACCATGTAGCCGGCGTACGCGGCAGTCCAGGTGTTGACCGTCTCGCCAGGCGCGAGCTTGCCACCCTGCGCCATCGCCGTGAACAGCGACACCAGGAACATGATGTTGAGGAAGTTCAGTCCGCCGCCGATGTTGGGCATGTAGCCGGCGGTGATGTTCTGCAGTGGCAGCAGAATCAGGAACACGTACAGCGCCCAGTTGCGCGGGGCGCGAGCGGCGACCGCCTGTGGCACCGCCGATGCCTGCGCGGCGGCACCGCGCCTGGGACGTGCCGCCACGGGCAGCGCGCCGCGCAGG